>VGWY01000006.1 GCA_016873575.1 Nitrospira sp.
ATATTTATGGTCTTTTGAGTAAATTGCTTTGCTCATAATTTGCATTTATTAATACTATATGATATATTCCATTTTGTAATATGCCAAAATGGAATATACAATTAACCCATAAAACAAAATTCAAAAAGCCCGCTTTTGGCCAAAATAAAGTTCGAGCCGATATTTTTTTACAGATTCTTTAGCAGTTTTTCAATCAGAAAAGGTCGCTTCCGTGGGCGGGCGGAAGGGGGGTCTGGGGGGAATTCCGCCCGCCCCGCATCAGTTTTTGACGAATTCTGTTCGGATTTTTTCAAATGCACACCGCCAGTTAGGAAATGGCTCGCCCTCTGCGAGGGCTCGCCAGCCGATTTTCTCGGAATTTTTTATCTTTGTCCCGCAAGGCGGGACAGGCCAAAAGCGGGCTTTTTAGAATTTTCTTTTTTAACTTTTTAAAATCATGAAATACTTTATATACACCCGAAAATCAACCGACAGCGAAGAAAGACAAGTTCTTTCAATTGAGGCTCAGCTTGCTGAGCTAAAAGAATTTGCCGCCAAAGAAAAACTTGAAATCGTTGCCTCGCTGTGCGAGGCAAAAACTGCCAAAGAACCTGGCCGAACTGTGTTCGGCGAAATGTTAGATAGAATTGAAAAAGGTGAAGCTCAAGGAATTTTGGCTTGGCATCCTGACAGATTAGCAAGAAATTCAATAGACGGCGGAAAAATCATATACTTACTGGACACAGGAAAGATAAAGGATTTGAAATTTCCAACATTCTGGTTTGACTCAACGCCGCAAGGTAAATTCATGTTGAACATTGCCTTTGGACAAAGCAAATACTACATAGATAACCTTTCAGAAAATATCAAGCGGGGACACCGTCAGAAGTTAAGAAAGGGCATTTGGCCCGGTTGGGCTCCTTTAGGGTATCTCAATAACCACAGGACAAAGGCAATAGACATTGACCCTGAAAAATCGCCTTTAGTGCGAAAAGCGTTTGAACTGTATGCTACCGGCGACTATACATTAAAAGCCCTCGCTGATGTTTTAGAAAAAGCAGGGCTGAGAAGTCATCAAGGCAATGTTCTTTCTGTTTCCTGTGTCCAGCATATACTTAAAAATCCAATTTATTACGGGGTTTTCCGCTATAACGGTGAAGTCTATGACGGAACTCACGAGCCTATTATTTCCAAGAAACTTTTTGATTCTGTTCAAGAAGTGATGTCAAATAGGGGCAAGAAAAAACGAAAACGAAAGCACACTTTTGCTTTTTCTGGTCTAATGAGATGCGGTAACTGCGGTTGTATGATAACCACGGAAAGACAAAAAGGTCATAATTACTACCGTTGTACCAAGAAAAAGCAAAGGTGTGATGAAAAATACCTAAGAGAAGAATCACTTGTTGAACAGATGAAGTTATGTATTCAAAAAGTTTCTCTGCCTGATAAATGGGCTGAAAATATGCTTGCTGAGATTGAGAAGGAAAAAGCCCAAGCTATGGAAAAGACAAAATCTCTTGTTCAAAATCTTGAAAATAAAAAGTTTATGGTTGAGCAGAGAATGGACAAACTATTAGACCTCTACATTGAAGGCAGGGGCGTTGAGCTTGAAGAATATCAGGCTAAAAAGCAAAGACTGCTCAACGATAAACTGGACATTCAGCAGAAAATTAAAGATTTTGAACAAAATGGAAATAATTGGCTCGAACCGATGAAAGAGATGATTTTATCCAGTAGCCAAGCCAAAATTCTATTGTCGCAGGGCGACAATTACAAAATCCTAACATTTCTAAAAAATATCGGCTCGAACTTTATTTTAAAAGATAAAAAATTCCGATTTAATTATAAAATCGGCTGGCGAGCCCTCGCAGAGGGCGAGCCATTTCCTAACTGGCGGAGGGGGTGAGATTCGAACTCACGGTAGAGTTACCCCTACAACGATTTTCAAGACCGTCGCCTTCAACCGCTCGGCCACCCCTCCGGTGAAATCAGTGAATAGTAGGCAGTTAATAGTGAACAGTAACTAATAAAACAATATTATAACAGAAACATAATTTGACTTTTTCAACTGAATTCTTTTAAAGTTTTTAAAACCCGATTGCGCAAGGGTTATTGCAAATCCCTTGTAGCCGCAGGCCTTAGCCTGCGTTTTAAATTTGAATTAATAGTTGTTTGAATCCACGCAAACTAAAGTTTGCGGCTACTCCCTTGTGTAATTCGGATTAAAATTATAAAGAATAGAGGTAATTATGAGAGATTCGGCTTTACAGTTAATCCTGCAGGCAGGGTATGTTGTCAAAGGTGTTTTGCTTATCCTCCTCTTTTTTTCGGTTGTCTCATGGGCAATCATATTCTTTAAACAGAGATATTTTTCGCGGTCAAGCAAGGAGACTGCCCAGTTCTTGGAAGCATATCAGTCAGTTAAAGGGCCTGAGGAACTATATCAGGCAACAAAGAATTTCACCATCAGTCCTGTTGCGAATGTCTTCAGGGCAGTTTATTCAGATGAAGCCCATAAGCACATGACCGATACGAAAAGACTGCTGAGGAGATACGAAGCGCTTGAATCATCAAAACTCGAAAAATATCTGAACTTTCTTGCGACCACTGGTTCAACAACACCATTTATTGGATTATTCGGGACAGTATGGGGTATCATGAATTCCTTCAGGGGTATCGGCGTAACTGGTTCAGCATCGCTTGCTGTTGTAGCCCCGGGCATAGCAGAGGCATTGATCGCAACTGCCGCAGGTCTTGCTGCTGCCATCCCGGCAGTCATTGCATACAACTACTATCTGAGCATGGCCCGGAGGTTGATTATCGAGATGGAGGATTTTTCAGAAGAGCTCCTCTACTTTTTTACTAAGGAGGATACATGAGAGGACATAGAACCAGGGATGTCCTTTCAGAAATAAATGTTACACCATTTGTTGATGTCATGCTTGTCCTCCTTGTCATCTTTATGATCACAGCCCCTCTTCTTCAGCAGGGCATAGATGTGAATCTCCCGAAAGCGAAAGGAAAAAACCTTTTGCCAGAGGAGAGGATAACATTGGTCATAAAGAAAGACGGTATCATCTATATGAATGAAAATTCCGTTTCTGTCCCGGAGATGCGACATAAACTTGAGTCGATAAGCAAACTGAATCCAAATGTATTTCTCAGGGCTGATAAAGATGTGCCCTATGGATTTGTGGTTGAAGTCATGGGCGAGATAAAGGGGGCAGGCATAGAAAAGCTTGGCATGATTACCGAGCCTAAGATCAGCCTGAAATGAGTGGACCAAGTCTCCAGAAAACAACCGCCTTATCATTTGTCCTCCACCTTATAGTATTTTTGATAGCCATCCTGGTATTAAAACAGTCTCATTATCCTCTCACGCCAGCTCCGTACATAGTCAACCTTGTTGGTCCCGATATAATGCAAGAAGCTGATACAGGTTCAGGTACAGAAATATCGAAAATTGTAACAGATTTAGTTGTTCATGAGAAAGTTGTCGAACATGATATACATAAAAAAATAGAACGTGCCAATGAGAGAATTGCTGTCATAGCAGCTAAGAAGCAGGTGGAACGAATGATGAGGGTTCGATCAATAATCACTTTAAAAGCTGTTGGGAAAGAACACAAAGACAACTCAGAGACCATTTCCCGTGATACTGGGAAAGGCACGGCATTAGATGATTATTATACAAAAATAAGAAGAGAGATATGGCAGCAATGGATTTTCCCCACAATAAATCAAAAGAATCTCGAAGCAATCGTATCCATGAAAATAATGAAGGATGGTTCAGTGATTATACAAAAGATAGAGAAAAGTTCAGGTAATCCTATTTTTGACAGGTCAGCAATTCGGGCACTCACAAAGGCAAGCCCCCTACCCCCTCCGCCTTATGAGATGGAAGTAGGAGTAAGGTTCAATCCATGAAAAAAAAGTTAAAAGTTAAAAGTTTAAAGTTTAAAGTCTTATTAATTTTTTTCTTTTCATTTTTTATTTTAAATCCCCCCTCACCCCCCTTTAGTAAAGGGGGGACGGGGGGATTTGTCGCCGAAGCAAAGGTCTATATTGATATCAATTCACCTGCTTTCAAGAAACTCCCTATAGCAATACAGGAGTTTTCTGGACCTTCAGGCAGTGAAATATCAGACATTATTAAAGATGACCTCGAATTTACAGGGCTTTTTGAACAGATAGACAGGAATGCTTATGTAGAAGCCCCTTCCCAGCCATTTAACCCGAAGAACTGGATTCCTATCAGGGCAGAGGCAGTTGTGAAAGGTTCTGTGAAGGAAGATAACGATTTTGTACTGACGGTGTCACTGTATGATGTATTTGAAGATAAAGAGATATTTAAAAAAGAATATGCAACAGAGAAAAAACGTATCAGGTCGCTTGCACATGGTATTGCAAATGATCTTTATCAAGTGCTTGCAGGTGAAAAAGGCGTCTTCAATTCACGGATACTATTTATAGCAGATGAAGAAGGTGGAAGAAGTATCCATATTATGGACTGGGATGGAAAAAATGATACGAGAACAGGGGTGAAAGGGAACCTCATCCTTTGTCCTCGCTTGTCACGCAATGGTAAAAAACTCATTTATTCAGCCGAAAAAAGTAGACAATGGAGCATCTATATGGTAAACTTTAACGAGATGACTGAGAGGACAGTCTTTTCCTCCAGGGGCACAAATATGGCAGGGGATTTTTTACCGGGGTCAGATGATTTTATCTTCTCTTCATCAAAGGATGGAAATCCTGATCTTTATATTCTGAACCAAAAAGAGAAGAATGTAATAAAATTGACCTCATCGTACAGCATCGAGGTGTCACCTGCTGTCTCTCCAGATGGTAAACATATTGTATTTGTATCAGACAGAGGGGGAAGCCCGCAGATTTATGTGATGCGCAGAGACGGTTCTGATATGAGGAGGATAACCTTTGAAGGCTCGTATAATACTTCTCCATCATGGTCTCCGAAGGGTGACAGGATCGTATTTTCAGGGAGACGTGGGGCACGAAATCAAATATTCACAGTCAATCCTGATAGCTCAGGACTGACACAGCTTACGACTGAGGGAAATAATGAAGACCCCTCATTCTCTCCTGATGGCAGATTCATCACCTTTACTTCTGACAGGGATGGAGTTAAGGGTATATATATCATGAGGGCAAATGGAGAATCGCAGAGGAGAATGACTCCAAAGAATCTGAGGGCATTCAGCCCAAGATGGTCACCGAATTAGTTAATGGTAATGTCAAAAGTTTTATGAAAAAAGAGAGGAAAATATGAAACCACAGAGTGCACAGAGGGGAGGAGATAGAATTTTTCATAACATGTTGGTATGTAATATTTTCTCTGTGTTCTCTGTGGTTAAGTTTTGACAATACATAAGGAGGAGGTTTTTATGAAAAAGGTTTTGGTCTTGGTATTCGTATTAACTTTTGGGATTATCCTGATGGGTTGTCCACCGAAAAAGGTGGTCCAGCCAGAACCACAACAACCAGTCGTTCCTAAACAGGAAATAAAACAAAAGGCTGCTGAGGTTAAACCAGAAGAAAAGAAGGTAACAGAAGAAGTAAAAAAACCAGTCGTGACACCACAGGAAACAAAACCGAAGGCTGCTGAGGTTAAACCAGAAGAAAAGGCACCTGAACAGCAACTCGTTAAGGTAGAGCCAAAAGAAAAAGAAGCACCAGCATATATCGAACAGAGCGGTGTCTTTGAAGACACCCATTTTGATTTTGACAAATATGATATACGTACCGATGCAAAACCAATACTGAAGGTAGTTGCTGACTGGATGCTGAAGAATCCTGCTGCAAAAATGCTCATCGAGGGTCATTGCTGTGAGATAGGCACAAATGAATATAACCTCGCACTTGGAGACAGAAGGGCAAAGGCAACAAAGGACTATCTTGTAGCGCTCGGTATACCATCGAGCAGGATTGAGACGATAAGCTATGGAGAAGAAAGGCCTTTTTGCACAGAGAGTAAGGAAGAGGGATGTTTGAAACAAAACAGAAGGGCACACTTTGTCGTTCAAAAGGAGAGCAAGTAAATAGTGTCTAACAAAGTTTCAAGTTTCAAGTTTCAAGTTTCAAGTAAAATTAATAACTCGTTACTCGTTACTTGTTACTTGTTACTTTCCCTTTTTGCACTTACAGCTTTATCTGGCTGTGCGACATGGGTTGAGTTTGATAAGCTTAAGAATGACGTGACCCTGTTGAAGAAAGACGTTCTCGAACAAAAGAATGAATCATCTGTGATCAGGGAAGATCTCACCACTGTGAAAGAAACAACAACTCGTATGCGAACAGAACAAAGCAAGGAAGCAGATGACCTCAGAAAAGAGACAAATAAACTGGTCGAAAAGACATCCAATCTCATCGGTAAAGATGAGTTCCATGCTATCAGAGAAAGTCAGACCGAAATCTATTCACGTTTGTCAGATGTATCAAAAGAGCTTCAGTTACTGATTGGTAGATTTGATGAAAACAGATACTTCACAGAAAAGACCTTGAAAGATTCAGCAACCGAAATAGAACTCATGAAGGCACAGGTCATCAATATCGAGGGGCAGATAAAAGATATCAGGGAAAAACTAAACGCAATAGACAATGCGATAAAACAACTGAAAAGCACCCCAAAGGAAGCTGAAAAAAAGGTTGAAGAACCTCAAAAAGATAAAACAAAGATGTATGAGACAGCATACGGTACCTTTGAAAAAAAGCAGTATAAAGAGGCAAGAGAAAAATTTGAGACATTCATAAAAGAATTCCCGCAGGATGAACTTACTGATAATGCACAGTTCTGGATTGCAGAGACATATTATGGAGAGAAGAATTTTGAGGATGCAATTCTTGCCTATGAGACATTATTAAAAAAATATCCTCAGAGTGAAAAGGCACCAACTGCACTGAAAAAACAGGGATTTTCATTCATAGAGATGGGTGATAAAAAAACCGGGAAGGTCATCATTGAGCAGTTGATAGAACGATACCCGAACTCGAAAGAGGCAGGTGAGGCAAAGAAAAAGATAGCGGAGATGGAGAAACAGACAAAAAAATGGAAAAAATGAATAGTCTGAAGGATGGCTTTCAACGTACTATCGACTATATGCGCATCTCTATCACAGACAGGTGTAACCTGCGGTGTATCTACTGCATGCCTCCTGACGGTCTAAACCCCATTGAGCGAAAGGAAATACTCAGTTATGAAGAAATAGTGAGGATTGTAAAGATTGCGGCAGAGATTGGTGTTAGAAAAGTACGTATCACCGGTGGGGAGCCCCTTACAAGAAAAAACATTACCTATCTTATCAAAAACATAAAAAACATACCTAGTATTGAAGACCTGAGCCTGACAACAAATGGTATACTCTTATCTCAATATGCTGAAGAATTATCTGATGCAGGCCTGGACAGGATTAATATCAGTCTCGATTCTTTAAAGCCAGACAGATACAGAGAGATTACAAGAGGTGGAGATATTCACGATGTTCTGAAGGGTATTGAAGCTGCTGAAATTGCAGGTCTCATACCAATAAAGATAAATATGATTCCCATACGTGGAATCAATGATGATGAAATAGGGGAATTTGCAAAAATAACCCTGAATTCTCCTTACCAGGTCAGGTTTATTGAGTTCATGCCTTTTGGCACAGAAGACATGTGGAACAAGGAAAAATTTATTTCTACTGGTGAAATAAAATCAATTGTTGAAGGTATCGGTCCCCTTACTCCAGCGAAACTCAGGAAGTCAGGGCCTGCACGATATTTTCGATTCAATGGTGCTGCCGGCGTGGTTGGATTCATCAGTCCTCTCAGCAACCATTTCTGTGGGGAATGCAACCGGCTTCGTTTAACAACAACAGGGAGATTAAGGCCGTGTCTTTTCTCAGATACAGAGATAGATCTAAAACCAGCACTTCGCGGAGGTGCGCCTGACAGTGAAATTGAACGACTCATCAAGCTCTCCATAGAGATAAAACCACAAGGCCATAACATCAGCATTCAGGACACTGACCTCAAAAAATTGATGTATAAGAAAGAACATATAAGGTTGATGTCAAGGATCGGGGGCTAAGTCTATGAGATTTCTGGTCGGGGCGAAAGGATTTGAACCTTCGACACCACGGTCCCGAACCGTGTGCGCTACCAGGCTGCGCTACGCCCCGAATATGAAATAATAAAAATCCATTTACTATAAAGTCAAGCATACTTTCTGCCCAATGAATCCATACATAAAAAAAAGAATACTAAAGAAATATAGCACAGTCTCTGAGGAGATAGAAGATTATATTGCTGTCGAGAAAAAACTCAGGGTCTTTGTTAACGAAAAAGAGGTTATAAGTCTCTATTGCACACCTCTTATGCTAAAGGAATTAGTAACGGGTCTTTTTTTGACAGAAGGGATATTAACAGAAAAACCTTTGCCTGATGAGATAAAAATAACATACGGAGATGAAATCAGGGTTGACATCTTTGTTGCTGGAAATCTCTTAACAGAAGGTATTCCCACCTCTCGTTGCCTGGCCGGGATCACTTTTGATAAAAAAAGGCATTTCGAAAAGGTTCAGGATAATTTTTCTATTCCATGTGAAGCCATAAAATCAATCTTCAATGAATTCCAGCAGAAATCTGAGTTCTTCAAACTGACAGGTTGTTTTCACAGTGCCGCACTTTCAGATGACAAAAAAATTCTTGCCTTCGCAGAGGATATTGGCAGACACAATGCGGTTGATAAGGTAATAGGATATTGTATCCTTGAAAATATCCCATTTATCGAGAAAATGATGGTTGTAAGCTGTCGCCTCTCCTCAGAGATTGTATCAAAATGCTCAAGATGGGGTATCCCGATAGTTGCAAGCAGGGCTGCGGCAACAGATCTTGCAATTGATATAGCCGAAAAATCAGGTATTACCCTTATCGGGTTTGCGAGGGGAGACAGAATGAATGTCTATACAAATGCACAGAGAATCATTTCGTAAAAGTCCAAATGTCAAAATCCAAATACCAAAAATATTTGATATTTGAGCTTTGATATCTGACATTAATGAGCATTACTTGATTCCATATTTCTGCAGTCTGTGCCGGAATGACCTGAAAGATAGGTTGAGAAGCCTTGCAGCCTCTGTCTTGACACCGTTCGCCTTTTTGAGTGCCTTGAGAAGATATTTCTTTTCGATATCCTCGATAAGAGTATCAATCTGAATACCTTCTTCAGTAAGGTCCTGAATCTCTTTGAGTTCATCTGCATATTCAGTTATCTCAGGTGGCAGTTCTGCCGGGGTTATATGTTCTTTGTCTGTAAGAAGAGAAACCCGTTCAATAACATTTTCAAGCTCCCTGACATTCCCCTCCCATGGATGATCCATCAATATCCTCATTGCCTCTGGAGTAATCTTTTTGGGATGGTCAGATGTCTTTCTGAGAAAATGGTTCACGAGCAAAGGGATATCCTCCTTTCTTTCTCTGAGAGGAGGGACATGTAAAGGGACGACATTCAATCTATAATACAGGTCATCCCTGAACCTGCCCGATGCTATCTCATCTTTTATATCCTTATTTGTAGCTGATATAACCCTTACATCAACCTTGATATCAGTCGTCCCACCAACACGCCTGAATATCCCGTTTTCAAGAACCCTCAGAAGCTTTGCCTGAAGATTCATTGGCATCTCACAGATCTCATCAAGAAAGATACTTCCACCATCTGCTATTTCAAATAAACCCTGTTTGTTGTATAGTGCACCGGTAAATGAACCCTTCATGTGTCCAAAGAGTTCTGATTCAAGTAATCCTTCAGGGAATGTCGCACAGTTTATGGTGACAAAATTCCTTTCCTTTCTATGACTGAGGTTATGGAGGGCTGTCGCAAATAGTTCTTTCCCTGAACCACTCTCGCCCATTATCAAAACATTCGAGTTGCTCTGCGCGATCCTCGGAATAAGTTTAAATAATTCCTGCATCTTCTCACTTTGTCCGATAATATTTTCGAGTGTATATGATGTCCTTACCTTCTCCCTTAAGAGCATGACCTCTTGACTTAACTTCTTCTTCTCGATTGCTTTTTTTAAAATTAATCTGATTTCGTCTATCTTAAAGGGTTTATGAATGTAGTCATAGGCACCCAGTTTCATTGCTTCAATCGCTGACTCTGTTGTGCCAAATGCAGTTATCATAATCACGATAGTATCCGGGGATATCTCTTTTGCTTTTTTCAGGATTTCAAAACCGTCAGCCCGTGGCATCTTGATGTCTGTTATGACAAGGTCAAAGATATCTTTCGTAATGTATGAGAGTCCTTCAAGTCCGTCAGATGACGTGACTACCTCGTAGTTTTCTCCCTCAAGGAGAATCTTGAGAACCTCCCGCATACTCTTTTCATCTTCTACGATAAGTATCTTTCCTTTACGCTTTTGCATATACACTCGGTAATATAACCTTAAATGTTGTTCCAATCTCACAGTCGCTCTCCACCTGGATATTGCCGGCATGTTCTTCCACTATCCTGTAAGCTATGGGGAGTCCGAGACCGGTGCCATTCTCCTTGGTAGTGAAAAAAGGATAAAAGATCCTTTCCATATCATGTTTGTCAATGCCGACTCCTGAATCCTTGAACAGTATTTCTACAGCACTGCCGGTATTCTTTGTATTGACTGTGAGTTTGCCTCCTTCAGGCATTGCCTCTATTGCATTTATCCCGAGATTCCAGAATACCTGCCGCATCTTCTGGGGATCTGCATTGACCTCGAGTCTGCCAGTATATTCTGTACGTATTGAAATATTGCCTTTATTCTGTTCAGCGTGTTTCAGTAGTTCTACTGTCTCATCAATAATGCTGTGGAGGTCAAACCGTTCAAAGGCTGGCGGGGTAGGCCTCGAATAGGTAAGGAAATCAGTTATGATGCGGTTAAGCCGTCCCATCTCTTTCAGAGCTATATCCATCAGTTTCTCCTTCTGGTGCTGGGGCATCGTATCCTCTTTCAGCATCTCTACAGACCCCTTTAAAGAGGCAAGGGGATTTCTGATCTCATGTGCAATATTTGATGAAAGCTCTCCTATTGCTGCCCATTTCTCTCTCTTCTTCATTTCTGATTCAAGCCTCTTGAGCTCTGTAAGGTCCTGGAATATCCCTATATAGCCTGTATTATTTCCACTTAAGTCCCTGAGTGGAGAGATATTAAACCCGATTACCTTCTGTGCGCCATTAACACTGATAAGTTCCTCCCTTCGACCATTCACAAAAGGAAGCGAAAAGAATGACAGGACATTATCTATCCTCATGCCTATAACAGCATCCCTGTTGATACCTGTTATCCTTTCAGCGGAACGATTGAAGATTAAGACATTCCCCTGTATATCTGTGGTAAATAGACCACTTGGCAGGCTTTCTATGACCTCCTTGTTGAAAAAATCGAGGTCTCGCAAATCCGTATCCTTCTCTTCAAGTCTTTTTGCTGTCTTTTCAAGCCGTGATGAGAGATAGCCACTGAGATATGCCACAAGATAAAAGGAGGTTATATGCACAAATATATTATAGAGGTAAGCCTTTTCACCCATTATACTCTCGACAGAGAGAGGCAAAAACCTGTAAAACTGAAGAGTCACCAGTGTCCCATAGAGGATGCTGCTGAGTGTTGCTATGATGTACCCTGCCCTCTTATGTAATACAATACTTGATGAGATAACTGTCAGGATCAGAGTAAATGAAAACCAGCTATCAATGCCACCTGAGATATAAATAAGGATGGTTTCAAAAATCACATCAAGCACTAACTGGGTATATGCAAATGCAACGAGATTCTTAATCCTTTCGAATAACAGCGAATACATAATCGTAAGGCAGTAAAGAGAGATAATAAGATAGAAGAGTGCATGTGGATAAGGAAATTTTTCATATCCTGCCTTCAACAAGAATGGTGAACCGAGGAGAAGGGTAACAAAGACAGCCCTGAAAACTATCAGGGCTTTGATTTTTATTTTTAAAGAATCGGTATTCTCTAACATATCTTTTTTATTTTAGGTTCATAACCAAAAAGTTGCAACAAGGAAAGAGGGTCATGCGGTATATAAGCAGGGGTCAAGGATTCAAGTGTTCAAGTGTTTTTTTACTGGAATCCTTGACCCCTCGACCCCTTGAATCCTATTTTATAAGTGTGATCAGTTTAAATATCGGCATATACATGGAAATAACGATAAAACCGATAGTTGTTCCAAGAAAAACCATAAGGATAGGCTCAATCATTGCGGTAAGGTTTGACACTGCTGCATCCACTTCATCGTCATAGAAATCTGCAATCTTGCCAAGCATTGCATCAAGCGCACCTGTAGATTCACCGACTGCTATCATATGCGAGACCATCGGGGGGAATATCTTTGCCTTTGTAATAGGTTCGGCAAGCGTCTTTCCTCCGACTACTTCAGCTCTCACTTCCATAATCGCCTTTTCATGGACCTTATTGCCGGATGTCTTCGCTGTTATTTCAAGGCCGTCCAATATCGGCACACCACTGCTGACGAGTGTTCCAAGTGTCCTTGTGAATTTTGCAACAGCAACCTTATTGAGGAGGACACCAACGATAGGAAGCTTCAGTAATATCGCATCTGTTACCATTTTCCCTTTTTCTGTCCTGCGGAACTGAATGATAAAAATGATAGTGGCAATAATTGTCCCCAGAACAATAAGTCCTCCTATTCCTGCGAGAAAATTGCTGATTGTAATTACAATTTTTGTGGGAATCGGCAGGGTCCCCCCGAGAGAAGAAAACATCCTTGAAAATGTCGGGATAACAAAGACCATGATGATAGCAATGACCATGATGGCAACAGTTATGACAACAGACGGATAAACCATTGCCCCTTTAACCTTTTTCTTCAGTTTCATTGACTTTTCAATATATGCTGCTAACCTGTTCAGGATCGTATCGAGGATACCACCAGCCTCACCAGCAGCAACCATATTTGCATACAATTCAGTAAATACCCTGGGGTGTTTTTTGAGGGCATCTGCATATGTTGATCCTGATTCAACATCTGTCTTGACCTGTACCAACACCCTGCTTAATGCCTTGTTTTCAACCTGCGTGGAGAGTATATCAAGTGCCTGTACAAGAGGAAGTCCTGCATCGATCATGGTAGCAAACTGGCGTGTGAAGACGACAATATCCTTGTCCTTTATCCTTCCTCCAAGGCCGAATATACGCTTCTTCTTTGCCTTCTCACTGACAGCGGTAGGAACAATATTCCTCCTCCTGAGTTCTGTAATGACCTCATCTTTTGTGCCAGCAGTGATTTCTCCTGATTCAACAGTACCTCTTGGTGTCTTACCAGCCCATTCAAATACTGTAGCCATTGTTTATCCCCTTCTCATACCAGGGTAGCTGCAACCCCCTTCTGAATCATTGAAATTAGCTCATCAGGCATGTACGATCTTCCGATCGCATCCTCATATGATATGAGCCCCTTTAAATAAAGTCCATTGAGTGACTGGTTCAAGGTCTGCATCCCGAATTTTGCCTGACCAGTCTGCATCATTGAATACATCTGATGCACCTTATCCTCCCTTATCAGATTTCTTATAGCTGGATTTGGTAATAACAGCTCTACTGCGATAACCCTTCCCTGCCCGGATTTCTTAGCGATGAGCTGTTGGGCAAGGATACCCTCAAGGACAAAAGAGAGCTGAACCCTTATCTGTTCCTGCTGATGAGGGGGGAATACATCAATGATACGGTTTATTGTCTGCACCGCAGAATTTGTATGCAATGTAGCCAAGGTTAAATGACCTGTCTCTGCGACAGTCAGGGCTGCCTCTATTGTCTCGAGGTCACGCATCTCACCGATGAGCACGACATCAGGATCCTGCCTCAGGATATATCTCAGGGCAGCTTTAAATGAACTGGTATCAGCATTCACCTCTCTCTGGTTTATCAAGCATTTCTTGTGTTGATGAAGATATTCTATGGGATCTTCCACTGTTATGATATGGTCACTTCTCTCTGAGTTTATCTTGTCGATCATTGCAGCGAGTGTTGTAGATTTACCACTTCCCGTGGGTCCTGTAACAAGGATGAGACCACGCGGTTTTTTTACAATCTCATACATAATCTCTGGTAAACCGAGCTCTTTAAAACTTCTAATTTCGAACGGTATTGTCCTGAATGCTCCGGCTACCGCTCCTCTCTGCATAAAGATATTTGCCCTGAACCTGCTCAAACCCTTAACGCCAAAAGAAAGGTCAAGCTCATTATTTTCCTCAAATTTGTGTTTTTGTGCTTCGGTCAGTATACTGTAGCAAAGCGCCTTTGTATCTGTAGGGGTCAGGTGTGGATGATCAATAAGCATAAGTTTTCCATCAATCCTTAGCCTTGGTGGAGTTCCTGTTGTGATATGTAGATCCGAGGCACCTCTTTCTATCATGATGTTCAATAAATCATAAAGAGTAGCCATGTTTAACTCCGCCTCCTTAATCTCCGAATGTAACCCTTATTACCTCTTCAACAGAGGTAATACCATCTTTCACCTTTGTAAGCCCGCTCATTCGAAGGGTCTTCATACCAAGTCTTGCTGCGTTTTTCTTTATCTCATCAGCGGATGCACCTTCGAGAACTAATTCCTTGATCTCGGGCCTGAGCGTCATAACCTCATACAATGCAATCCTTCCTTTATATCCCGAACCATTGCACGTTGGGCACCCTCTGCCTTTATAACATTTTATTGTCTTTGCCTCTTCTTCTGAAAACCCTAAATTTACAAGGGCATTCACAGGAATCTTTTCCTCTTCTTTGCATTCTAAACATACCTTCCTTGCTAATCTCTGGGCCATAATAAGAATGACGGATGTAGACACAAGAAAGGGTTCGATACCCATGTTTAACAATCTGCTTATGCTACTCGGTGCATCATTCGTATGCAGTGTACTTAATACAAGATGGCCGGTCAATGCTGCCTTGACAGCTATCTCAGCTGTCTCAAAATCACGAACCTCTCCGACCATGATAACATCAGGATCCTGCCTCAAGAAAGCCCTCAAGGCAGAAGCAAAGGTAAGGCCAATGTCCTCTTTTATATGAACCTGATTTATTCCTAAAAAGTTATACTCAACAGGATCTTCAGCAGTCATGATGTTAACGCCTGGCTTATTCAGGTAATTCAATGCAGAATAAAGGGTTGTTGTTTTACCACTTCCTGTAGGACCTGTAACGAGAATCATGCCATAAGGCTTATCCAGTGCATCCATGAACTCCTGAAGTGCAGCTTCTTCAAATCCAAGCTTTCTAAGGTCTACCTGCAGGTTTGCCTTATCGAGGATCCTTAAAACAGTCTTCTCACCAAACAGGCATGGCACGGTAGAGACACGAAAATCTATATCTCTCTTTTTGCCGAGTTTGAGCTTGATCCTTCCATCCTGTGGTAATCTTCTCTCTGCGATATCAAGTTTCGCCATTATCTTGAGTCTCGATGTAATGGCAGCCCTTATTTTTAACGGCAGGTTCATAACCGTATACATCGTACCATCAATCCGCTGTCTTACCCTATACGAGTTTTCGTATGGTTCCATATGGACATCGCTTGCCCCTGCCTTTATTGCTGATACAAGGATACCATTCACCAGTTTCACTATAGGCGGGGCAATCTCTCTTAAAACCTCTGCATCTGTTTTTTCATCAATGACTTCGACACCATCAAGGGCTTTGCCCACTAATTTGTCAAAATCATCAGCTTCCACCATAAAGCTTTCCCCAAGAGATATATCCATCTCTTCGATATCCTCACCTAAATCAGAAATGGTAAAATCCTTTGACTGAAGCACCTGAGCAGCAGCTTTCGTTGCTATAAGGGAATCACCACGTCCCTTATAATTTGTTGATATCGCATTCAGAATTGAGGATTCACTCGATACAACAACCTCAACATTGTATCCTGTCATAAACTTTACATCATCTATTGCGAATACATTGGAAGGATCAGCCATTGCAATCGTCAGGGTAGCACCAACCCTTGCAACAGGCATGATCAGATATTTCATGGCCATATCAACAGGGATAAGCTTTAAGACAGATGGATCGATCTTATAATCATCGAGGTTAATGGTGGGGATACCGTATTGCTTACTGAGGAATGTGACAAGCTTTTCTTCGGTTATGTAACCTAATTTCACAAGGTTTGTCCCCAGCCTCCCGCCATCTCTCCTCTGAAGATTCATGGCTTCCTTCAACTGTTCCTCAGAGATAATTTTAGAGGCTACGAGGAGTTGACCCAATTTTGCAAGCATACATTTAACATATATGAAAACAGAATGAATGTCAACTTGAAGTCCTTATTTTTTCACAGTATTTTTGCTTAGTTACCCCCTCTGGTCACCATCTCCTCCTGAATCCATTTATGTTCCAAATCCAGCGATAAACAGGTCTGGCTTGAGTGATTTTCGACCCCGAACTTTTTTTCGGGGTTGGAACCGTCGGAAAATATCGTAGGAAGCGAAATCTGGATTTGGGTATAGAATGCATAGGGATGGACAAACGAAAATATGGTAAGATAGAACTGCTTGAGGGTAAACAGCTTTTAAGGAATGACCATGAACAGGCAAAGGGACATCCCTTCATCGATTGATAGAGAGCGGGCTGAAAGGTTAAGAGAGATTCTTGATGCCCTTCATGAAGTAAATAAAACCATACCTGTTATTGTCGAAGGCAAAAAGGATGTATCCGCCCTCAGAAAACTGGGGCTTGTTGGTGAGATTATTACCCTTCACAGGGGTAAAAACATTTACGATTTTTGCGCAGATATTGCTGAGAGATTTCACAAAGTTATCATCCTGCTCGACTGGGATGATAAGGGAGAATGCCTTCACACTACTCTATCCAGACATCTTACAGGACATTGGGAAGAATTTCGTTCATTCAGAGGGATTTTAAAGATACTCTGTCAGAAAGAAATTAAGGATATAGAAGGGATCCCAAAGCTCTTGAAAAACCTTGAAGGATATGAAGTCACTCGGCTGTAAGGGAGAAGACCTTGCAATAACATTTCTCAAGGCAAAGGGATATACAATCATTGCAAGAAATTATAAAACCCCTATCGGCGAAATTGATATTATTGCAAAAGATGGCAGAACGATCGTATTTATTGAAGTGAAGACAAGGAGAAGCAATTCCTTCGGTCTTCCATTTGAGTCAGTAACCAAAAGAAAAAGGCAAAAACTACAAAAATTAGCCTTGCTCTTTCTGAAGAAGCAAGAGGTAGAATTTCCGGTTCGGTTTGATGTTGTAAGTATTGTTTATACGGATAACGGGAAGAAAGAGATTGAACACATACCTGATGCTTTCGAAATGTGAAATGTATGCTGCCTGACTTCTTCCGTATTATTTTTTCTCAGGTTTTTCTTTTTTCGATTTTTTTATATCTTCGTAATCAACAAATTCGAGCACAGCCATGGGCGAGGAATCTTTCACTCTATCTCTTGTCTGTATAATTGTCAGGTAACCGCCATTCCTTCCGGAAAATCTTGGTGCTATTTCACTGAAGAGTTTTGCGATAGCAGTCCTGTTGGGGAGATATGACAAGGCAAGCCGTTTTGCATGGAGATCCCCTCTGATGCCGAGGGTTATCATCCTTTCAGCAATCCTTCGTACCTCCTTTGCCTTTGCAACGGTAGTCTCTATTCTTTGATGTTCAAAGAGTGAAGCGACCAGATTCCTTAAAAGTGCCTTTCTCTGGTTCGCAGGCCTTCCAAATAATTTACCAACAACTTTGTGTCGCATCGTGCTCAACCCCTCCACTTCGTGAAATCATTTCCTTGTTCAGGGCATTCAGGTCGATTCTCATCCCAAGGCGCAACCCCATGGAGTGGAGTATTTCTTTTAACTCATTCAGGGATTTGCGTCCAAAATTTTTGGTTTTGAGCATCTCCTGTTCCGTCTTCTGGACAAGGTCAGCAATAGTTTTTATATTTGCATTCTTCAGACAGTTATATGATCGTACTGAAAGCTCCAGTTCTTCGACACTTTTGAGAAGATTGTTGTTAAATACAGGGTTTACATCAGCCATCTCCATTGCACCGTGTTGTTCTTCAGAAACAATCTCTCCTTCCTCTTCTTCACATGAGAATATGAATAAATCTAAGTGTTCAATAATAATAGAAGCAGCCTGAGAGACAGCATTTTCAGGCGTTATGCTTCCGTCAGTCCATATCTCCATGACCAGTCTGTCAAAATCTGTAGCCCTTCCTACCCTTGTTTTTTCTATAATGAAGTTGACCTTTTTTATAGGGGTAAAAACAGAATCAACAGCTATCATGCCTACAGGAAGGTCCTCCTCTTTGTTCAGTTCAGCAGGCATGTATCCTTTCCCCTTTTTGATATACATCTCACACTCAAAGAAAGCATCCTTATCTAAGGTTGTGATAATCTGTTCCGGGTTAAGTACATCAAATGAAGCATCTCCCTGGATATCGCCACCAGTCACATTTCCTGGTCCCTTTACCCTGATTGTCGCAATCTTCCTGCCATCTGAATACAACTTGAACCTTAATTTCTTTATGTTCAGGAGGATATCAATAACATCTTCCTTGACCCCATCTATGGTAGAGAATTCATGGAGTGCACCTGGTATCTTGACTGCTGTAACTGCTGTTCCTTCTATTGATGAAAGCAGAATCCTCCGCAGCGCATTCCCTATGGTAATACCAAAACCGCGCTCTAAAGGCTCAGCTATAAGTTTACCGTATGTATTTGTCATGGTCTCTTCATCAAACCTGATCTTCTCAGGTAGCTGAAAACCTCTTTTCTTTAAGTCCATAAGGCCTCCTCTGCCCCTTAAAATTAAAAATAAGAAATGGGAGTTCTTATTTTGAATAAAGTTCTATGATAAGCTGTTCTTGAATAGGAAGTTGTATTTCCTCTCTTGAAGGTATATGCAAAACCTTACCCCGCATGTTTGCACTGTCAAGCTCAATCCATGGGGGTATTCCTCTATGCTCAGCTTTTGATAAGCTATCTACTATTTCTGGAATATCTCTGCTTGACTCCTTTACCTCAACAATGTCGCCTCCCTTAACAGTATACGAAGGGATATTCACTTTTTTACCGTTTACAAGGAAATGGCCATGGCTGACAAATTGTCTCGCCTTACGCCTGTCTGCGGCGAAACCCATCCGATATACAATATTATCGAGACGAGTCTCGAGGAGCTGAAGAAGCACCTCTCCTGTAATGCCTTTCCTTCTGTCAGCTTCATAAAAATATCTTCTAAACTGCCTCTCGAGAATTCCATATATGTGTCTGACCTTTTGCTTCTCTCTGAGTTGGACTCCGTAATCTGATAACTTTCTATATCCCTGTCCATGTTGTCCTGGAGGATATTTCCTTCTCTCTACTGCGCATTTGTCGGTATAACACCTATCACCCTTCAGCAACAGTTTCTCTCCTTCTCTGCGACAAACTCTACATAACGCTTCTGTATACCGAGCCATTTATACCCTCCTTCTCTTGGGAGGCCTGCATCCATTGTGAGGAACAGGGGTTACATCTTTAATAAGATTAATTTCCATGCCTGCTGCCTGGAGTGCCCGTATTGCAGATTCCCTCCCGGCTCCAGGACCCTTTATAAAAACGTCAACCTGTTTCATGCCAACATCCATTGCTTTTTTTGCTGCTGCCGCTGCTGCCATCTGTGCGGCATAAGGAGTCCCTTTCCTCGAACCTTTAAAACCCAGATTACCGGCACTTGACCATGTAACAACATCTCCGTTCGGGTCGGTTATCGTTACAATCGTATTGTTAAAGGTAGCCTGAATATGAGCTGCCCCGTAAGCAATGTTCTTTTTTTCTTTCTTAATACCTTTCTTCCGTTGAGCCATTCAATTACGCCTCTTTCTTTTTCCCAATGACTGATTTTCTGGGCCCCCTGCGGGTTCTCGCATTGGTTTTTGTTCTCTGACCTCTTACAGGAAGTCCTAAACGATGTCTCAGTCCTCTGTAACTGCCAATATCCATAAGTCTTTTGATCCCCATAGATATGTCACGCCTGAGATCACCCTCGACCCTGTAATCCCTGTCTATCACTGTCCTTATTTTGACTATCTCTTCATCGGTAAGGTCCTTTACCCTCGTATTCGGATTGATCTTCGTTTCAGATAAAATATCTTTCGAAAGTGATTTACCGACACCAAATATTCTCGTCAGACCAATCTCTACGCGCTCATTCTTTGGTAAATCAACTCCTGCAATTCTCGCCATCTTACCTCCATATCATTTCGGAGTCATTCATTCGGAGATTTTCTCTTTTACTCATAACTCCAGACTCAAGACTCATAACTGTTTTTACCCTTGCCTCTGTTTATGTTTTGGGTTATCACAAATAACCCTTAAAACTCCTTTTCTCTTTACAAGTTTACATTTCGAACATACTGGTTTCACTGACGAACGAACCTTCATATCCACCCCTTCTCTCTCACTTGAATCTATATGTAATCCTTCCCTTCGTAAGATCATACGGGGAAAGTTCAACGGTAACTTTATCGCCTGGTAAAATCTTTATAAAATGCATCCTCATCTTTCCGGATACATAGGCAAGGACAACTTGGCCACTCTCAAGTTCAACCCTAAACATTGCATTCGGCAGGGTCTCCAACACCGTTCCCTGTACCTCTATATTATCTTCTTTTGGCATTAAATTAAAATTATACTTATTTCAATGCATCTTAGTCAAGTTAGTCAAGATTTTTGGTTCATCTGACGTAACAAGTATTGTATGTTCAAAATGGGCAGACGGTTTCCCATCTACAGTCACAACTGTCCATCCGTCATCAAGAATCTGGACATCATAACTACCTGCATTAACCATTGTCTCTATTGCTAAGGTCATGCCTTCCCTTAATCGCGGACCCCGTCCAGGGGGCCCGAAATTGGGAATCTGCGGATCCTCGTGCAAATCCCTTCCTATGCCATGACCTACAAACGACCTTACTACGGAAAACCCATTTGACTCAACATGTTTCTGAATAGAATGTGAAATATCAGAAACCCTGTTGATTGTCTTTGCATTCTCTATCCCGATATACAGGGCTTCTTCCGTTATCCTGAGTAACCTTTCTAACTCCGGCTCTACCTCACCCACAGGACATGTGAGGGCACCATCCCCATAATACCCATCCTTATATACACCAAGGTCTATCCCCAGAATATCACCTTCCTTTAAACCTCTGTTCGATGGGATACCATGGATAACTTCATTATTAACTGATGTACAGATACTTGCAGGATATCCTCTGTATCCCTTGAATGCAGGTATTGCATCCTTCTCTCTGATATAGACGTCAGCAAAAGTATCTATTTCCCTGGTGGTGATACCCGGTCTCACCATCTTCTTGATAATATCGAGTGTCATTGCCACAATTCTGCATGCAACTTCTATTTTTTTTACCTCTTCCGGAGACTTCAAAATAATCATTTATCCCATAATTGTGCATCTTTAATTTTGTTTTTTGAATCTTGAATTTTGAATTTTCAACCCTTCCTGCCCCTTATCCTTCCCTTTTTCAGAAACCCTTCATATGAACGGGTAACTAAATGTGATTCTATCTGGGAAACGGTGTCAAGTGATACACCAACTGCTATGAGAAGAGATGTGCCTCCAAAATAAAAAGGTATATTAAATCTTCCTATTAGAATCTCAGGAATAATGCATACAATCGCAAGGTAGATACCACCCACAAATGTCAGCCTCGAGAGTACCCTGTAGATATATTCAGATGTCTTCTGACCAGGCCTTATACCGGGTATATAACCACCATACTTCTTGAGATTGTCTGCAATATCAACAGGATTAAAGATAATAGCAGTATAGAAATATGCAAAGAAAAAGATCATCCCAACATAGAGAATAGTATACAGCACTGTTCCTGGAGAAAACTGTTTGGCAACTTCCTGTACCCAAGGTATTGCAATAAAACCTGCCACTGTCGCAGGGAACATGATGACTGAGGATGCAAATATTGGAGGGATAACTCCAGAGGTATTTACCTTTAGCGGCAGGTGTGTAGATTGGCCGCCGTATACTTTACGGCCCACAACCCTTTTTGCATATTGTACAGGTATCTTCCTCTGTCCCCTCTCCATATATATTATCGCACATACAACAGCTACCATCATTACGATAAGCAAGATAACAAAAAATATAGAGAGCTCTCCTGCCTGTGTCAGCCTGATTGTACTTATTACAGCATTGGGAAATCTTGCGACAATTCCAGCAAAAATTATAAGTGATATACCGTTCCCTATACCTCTTTCAGTAATCTGCTCTCCAAGCCACATGATAAAAGCGGTCCCTGATGTAAGTGTAATCATTGTCATTAATCTGAATGCCCATCCCGGGTTCTGAACGAATGCACCTCCTGCCATACCCTCAAGGCCTGCTGCAATGCCAAAAGACTGAATTGCGCTGATGACAACTGTTCCATATCGTGTATACCGTACAATCTTTTTTCTCCCTGCCTCTCCCTCCTTTGCGAGTTTCCCTATTGCTGGAATCACGACCGTGAGGAGCTGAAAAATAATAGATGCACTGATATACGGCATGATGCCAAGGGCAAAGATAGTGACCCTTGAGAGTGCACCACCGGAAAACATGTCAAAGAACCCCATAAGGGCTCCACCCTTTTCGGCAAGGAACTTGCTCAGCTCTTCTCCATTAATCCCGGGGGTAGGGATATGAGCACCAATTCTGTACACAGTGAGGAGGGCAAGCGTAAAAAAAACCCTGTTTTTTAATTCAGGGATTTTAAATATATTCTGAAAACTTGAAAGGACTCCCATAATTGTTAATTTTGAATTTTAAATTTTAGATTTTGAATGTTAGATTATTTCTGCCTTACCACCTGCTGTAGTTATTTTGGCCAATGCCGATTCACTAAAGACATCTGCCTTTATGGTAAAAGGTCTTTGAAGTTCACCTTCACCAAGAACCTTCAGGCCATCCTTGATATTTTTTATGATTCCCCTTTCAATAAGAAACTCTGGCGTTATGGTGTCCATGCCTTCGATCCTGTTGATATCTTTCAGGTTGATAATTGCATATTTTTTCGAAGAACGGTTTTTAAATCCCCTTTTCGGGAGTCTTCTCTGGAGTGGCATCTGTCCGCCCTCAAAGCCTCTTCCCTTTGGACCACCTGAACGAGCTTTCTGTCCCTTATGGCCCTTGCAAGAAGTCTCCCCATGCCCTGAGCCTATACCTCGGCCAACTCTTTTCCCTTTTCCCTTACTTCCTTCTGCAGGGCTCAAATGCTCTAATTTCATGACGCCTCCTGAGACTCTTCTTCTCCCTTGCCTCTGAGTTTCATGACAGAATGGGGATCCTTCAGCAGCATCAGCCCGTCAAGGGTTGCCTTCACAGTATTGAAAGGGTTATGACTACGGAGGGATTTTGCAACAATATTCTGAATCCCTGCAACTTCCAATAATGCTCTGACCGCACCTCCTGCGATAATGCCAGTACCTTTTTTTGCTGGGTTCATAATGACACAGCCTGACCCAAATCTTCCTATAATCCTGTGGGGAATTGTCCCATCCTTTATAGGAAACTTCGAAAGGGATTTTTTTGCCTGTTCAACTGCCTTTCTTATAGCTTCAGGAACCTCTGATGCCTTTCCTTTCCCTATGCCAACGGTTCCCTCTCCATCTCCAACAACAACAAGGGCGCTGAAGGAAAACCTTCTTCCACCCTTCACTACTTTAGCCACTCTGTTTATGTAGATAACCTTATCTTTTAGATTCAATCCGTCAGGGTAAATCCTTCCCACAATAGCCTCCTAAAATTCCAGTCCTGCTTCTCTGGCTGCATCTGCCAGTGCCTTCACTCTTCCATGATAGAGATAACCACCTCTGTCAAAAACAACCTTCTTTATACCTTTTCCTATTGCCTTTGCTGCGATCAGTTGGCCAACTTTTTTGGCAGTATGAATATTGCCTTTATGAGATTTATCGTCTCTAAATTCCTTATCAATACTCGAGGCTGAGACAATTGTATGTCCCTTCAGGTCATCGATAACCTGGGCGTATGTATTATTCAGGCTTTTATAAACAGATAATCGCAGTCTCTCGGGAGTTCCATAGACTTTTTTGCGTATTCTTACACGACGTCTCTGTCTCCCTTCTTTCTTACTCTCCATTAAAAACCCTCCAAAATTCAGTTGTTAGTTACTAAGAAGTTCATAAGTAAAGCGTCATATAGTGTCATTCCCGTTTGTCGGGAATCCCTTTTGAAGAATGATCCCGGACAAGCCGGGATGACGAAACTACTATTACCATGTCTCCTTACTTGTGGTCTTCTTAGTAACTGAAAACGATAAACTATTTCTTGCCTGCTTTCCCAACTTTCAATTTGAGCCGTTCACCTGAATACCTGACACCTTTCCCTTTATAGGCATCTGGTGGTCTCAAAGCTTTAAGATTCGCAGCTAACTGTCCCAATTGATGTTTGTCAATCCCTGTAAGGGTTATCTGTGTCTGCTTCGCATCAACTGATGCCTTCATAGTATCAGGCAAATGAACTTCAATAGGATGGGAATATCCAAGGGTAAAGAGAAGCTTGTTCCCTGTTACCTGCGCTTTATACCCCACTCCAACGATCTCAAGCACTTTCTGATAACCCTGAGAGACACCAGTAATCATGTTAAAAATAATACTCCTTGAAAGTCCATGGAGTGCCTTTTCAACCCTTGAATCGCTTATCTTTTCTACCACGATAGTGCCACCATCCACTGAGACATTCATTTTATCTGAATATTCCCAGCTCAATTCCCCTTTGGGCCCTTTGACTTTGATTGTCCGTCCCTCTAAGGATACAGATACACCTTCCGGTATTGCTATCGGTTTCTTTCCAATCCTTGACATCTTTCAAATGCTCCCTTACCAAACATAACAGATAATCTCCCCACCAACACCTTCGTTGCGACAGGCATTATCACTTAAAACCCCTCTTGGTGTTGTGAGGATTGCAATTCCAACAGAGCCCATTACCCTGGGGATCTCATCTTTTCCAACGTATATCCGTCTGCCTGGCTTACTTATTCGTTTTAATCCAGAGATGACGTTCTCATTATCCATGTATTTCAAAAATACCCGAAGGATCCCCTGCCTTTTATCTTTCAGTATTTTGTATGCCCGTATAAAGCCTTCCTCCTTTAATATCTTTGCAATCTCTAACTTCATTCTTGACAGAGGGATATCAACCTTTTCTGATTTTATACGTACTGCATTCCTTATCCTTGTAAGCATATCTGCAATAGGATCAGTTAACATTATCCACCTCCCAATGAGTCACAGGCTACCAGCTTGATTTTACTACTCCAGGAATCTGTCCTTCGAGGGAAAGTCTTCTAAAACAGATCCTGCAAAAGCCGAACTTCCGTAAATATCCCCTGGGTCTGCCACAGAGCTTACACCTGTTGTGCACCCTCACCCTGAATTTCGGTGCCCGCTTAGCCTTTTCTATCATACAAGTTTTCGCCATTACTCACTCCATGAGAATATAAAATTTAAAATTAAAAATTCGGAATAAAGGAATTCCATAATTTTTCATTTTGCATTTTGCATTTTTAATTTCTAAATGGCATCCCTAAACAACGTAAAAGGGCCTTGCCTTCTTTATCTGTCTCAGCAGTAGTACAGATTATGACATCAAGTCCGTGAACCATCTCAACCTTGTCATAATCTATTTCAGGGAAAATAAATTGCTCCTTGAGTCCCAGAGCATAATTACCCTTTCCATCAAAAGATTTTCCTGATACCCCTTTGA
>VGWY01000007.1 GCA_016873575.1 Nitrospira sp.
AGAAAGGAGGTGATGCATTTCTACAGGATAATGGACATCTTCTCAGGATGAGTTCTATAATTTAACACAGAAAAAAGGTGGGGAATAAACCTGAAACTGTGTGGGGAATAAAATTGAAACTCGAGAGTCGCTTCATGGCGTCCGCTTTATTATTGAAATTAAGTGGGAGGGAGCGGGCGGCACGGCGCAAAGGCGTAGCCTTATAATTTTTTGAAATGATTACTTTTTCTCCTGCCTTAAATGAGTCTCAGAAAGAGGCTGTGATGACAACCGAAGGACCTGTGCTGATTGTTGCTGGGCCAGGGACAGGTAAAACCTTCACTATTGTCCATAGGATTGCATATCTTATCCAGCAGGGTGTAAGACCTGAAAACATCGTAGCCGTGACATTCACCAATCGTGCTGCAAAGGAGATGAAGGAAAGAACAGAAGCACTTTTAGGGAGTCAATCCAGCCATGTATTCATTGGGACATTTCACTTCCTCGGCATCAGGATTATAAGCGAATACTCTGCAGACAATTTTATCATCTACAACCGGAATGAGCAGATTCGACTCATAAAGACATTCCTGAAAGATTCTGACCTGAGGGAAATTTCGAAAAAGGGACGAAATTCCTCTTTTGCTTTGATTGCTGAAAAGATATCGAGATTCAAAAATTTTCTTGATGATCTGGATGATGGAATGAAAGGGATATATGAGCGCTATCAGTCAGCACTCAGAAAAAATTCTGCCCTTGATTTTGATGACCTTATTTTGAAGCCCATAGAGATTTTCGGTAACAGGGCGGTATTAGAAAAATATAGAGATGTATTCAGGTACATCATGGTGGATGAATATCAGGACATCAATCCTGCACAGTATACATTGTTAATGCTTCTCGCCAACAGCAAAGGTAACATCTGTGCCATTGGAGACTCAGACCAGGCAATCTATGCCTTCAGGGGCGCTGATGTGGGCAACTTCCTCAATTTTGAAAAAGATTTCAAAGATGCAAAGAAAATTACCCTGAAAGAGAATTATCGTTCAACAGGTACGATACTGAATGCTTCAAGCTTCATGATCAAAAATAATCTGAAAAGAATAGACAAAGAACTCATTTCAACAAGACAAAAGGGCGCCCCTGTCAATGTGGTTTCTGTTCCGGATGAACGATCTGAAGGAGAGTTTATTGTAAGAGAGATAGAGGAAAGAATAGGTGGTACAAGCCATTATCAGCTTATGAGCAGACAGAGAGAAACATCACAGTCTCTCCATGAGTCTTCCTGCGGTTTTTCCGATTTTGCAGTATTATTCAGGACAAATGCACAATCATCGGCAATAGAAGAGTCATTTATCAAATCAGGTATTCCATATCAGATCATAGGTGAAAAACATGCCCTGAAAAGAAGAGAGATTACGGATACCCTTTCATATCTGAAGGTTATCAGCAATCCTGCAGATAATGTAAATCTCGAAAGGATTGCCACCCTGTCACCAAAGGGTATAAATGAGGCAACAATATTAAACATATCCCGTTATGCAGAGGAGAATGGTTTGAGTCTCTATGAGGCAATGAAGACATATAATCCCCTTTCATCCCACTTTAGTAAAGGGGGGAAGGGGGAATTTTCAAAAGAGGGTATCAGGGAATTTATTTCCATGCTCGAAAGATTTATGGATTTAAAGCATAGGTTACCTTTCGATGAATTTGTAAAGGTATTACTAAAAGAATCAGGACTCAGGGAATACTATAAGGACAGGGAAGATAATCTTATGTTTTTAGAGAACCTTGCATATGTATATCGAGATATCGAGCAAACAGAGGCACTCACCAGATTTATCAATGAACTCAGTCTCTTTACCCCTGCAGATGCGTATGATCCAAAAGCGGATGCAGTAACCTTGATGACATTACACATGGCAAAAGGACTTGAGTTCAAGGTTGTCTTTATTGCCGGGGTAGAAGAGGGGTTAATCCCTTATACCATAAAGAAAGATGCTGTTGATCTTGAGGAAGAAAGAAGACTGTTTTATGCCGGTATGACGAGAGCTCAAGATGAGATCTTTCTTATCTCTGCAAGGAACAGGTTTTTCTATGGACAGAAACTCGATCAATCACCCTCTTCATTTCTCAATGAAATCCCTGAGGAGCTGGTAAAGAGCGGCGTTATACAGCGGAAGATAAAAAAGGATAAAGAGACTGATCAGATGGGATTATTTTAAACAGTCCTCTCTCCAAAGGCAGTCCAACTGGTCACATTCTCCGGATACCGCAGTGCCAAAACAGTCAAAGTTCCCCTCAGTTCGCTGAATTGCTCGAATAATATTCTCCTTCTTCATATTTCCGACTTTTATGCCTTTTCCCTTGGCCATCACTTTTATCTGTTTAAGAGTCATTCTTACCCCCCTTGTGTATAAATAAAGATTCATAAGATATATCAATATACCAAATTTACTCTATTATTTTCAAGCTGATGTCGGCTGCCGGTGCTGAGTGAGTAAGTGCACCCACCGAGATGAGATCAACACCTGTTTCTGCAATTTCTCTTACATTTTCAAGGTTGACACCCCCTGAGGCTTCCAAAAGGACCCTTCCTTGAGTAACCTTTACAGCCTCTCGTATATCCGTGAGCGACATGTTGTCTAACATTACAATGTCTGCTCCAGCCTCTATTGCATCTTCGAGATCCTGGAGATTCTCAACCTCTACCTCAATTTTTAAGAGATGGTGACTCCTTTTTGCCAACTCTACAGCCTTTTGAATGCTCCCAACAGCCTTGATATGATTATCCTTTATCATGATACCATCGAATAGGCCAAATCTGTGGTTATCTCCTCCACCCATCCTGACTGCATATTTTTCCATGAACCTCTGACACGGCGATGTCTTTCTTGTATCAACGATCCTGGCCTTCAGCCCCTTTATCCTATCAACATACATGCTGGTCAAGGTAGAAATACCACAGAGTCTCTGTAATATATTGAGGCTGACCCTTTCTCCTGAAAGAATCACCTGGGTCTTCCCAAAAACCTCTGCAAGTACATCTCCTTTACTGACACTGGCTCCTTCTTTTTGAAACATCCTGAAAACTGCAGACGGGTTCAGTATCCTGAAAACCTCTCTTGCAAAGGGAAGTCCTGCGAGCACAAAATTGACCTTCGCAATAAAAATTGCCCTCGATTCACTTTCTTCAGGTATCAGGAAAGATGTGGTGATATCGCCAGGACCTATATCCTCTTTCAGGGCATCACGTATAAAATCAACGACACTATGAGGAACCTCCATCTTATTTTCTTTTCAATAAAGAAAAGAGCCCCCATATTCCACCAACAACAGCACCTAATGCAAGTGCAGAGCGCCAGTCAAGGAGTGTTGTTACCGTCCCTTCCATTTTCTGAGCAAGGACAAGAAATGCAGACGTGTTCTCTGCCTTCACATTCCTTCCAGCCATAAGACCGACAGCAGACCTGTTAATCGTTGTCTGTTCCCTTGAAATGGAGATGGGAGAGCATGAAAAATTGATCGATACATTATCAGCAGCAGTAATAGCACTGATACTCTGGTTCAGGCTTATCTCATTTCCCCTTAGCAGAGCTGCAGCACCTTGTGTAACCTCTATCCTTTCTCCATCTATACTGAGTGCTCCAACCTGTTGAAGCTCGATATGACCTCCTTCAACAGCCCTGATGGTACTCTGTTTAATATTGACAAATTCTCCCTCGATGAATTCAAGGTCACGCCCTTCCAGTACCTTCTCTTCATCATACATTATTTCTCACCTCCTACCTCTTTCAGCATTGCAATACTCTTCAGTATTCTCTCTTTCCTGTGCATCATTTCTTCATATCGTGCCTTTTCTTTTTTCACCACCTCTGCAGGTGCCCTCTGTATGAAGTCATCATTGAGGAGCTTTTTATTCAAAAAGACAATCGACTCATCAACCTCTGCTCTATCCTTCTTAAGTCTATTCATTTCTGGCTCGATATTCAAGACCCCCTTCAGAGGAACATATATTTCCATAGAGCTTTTAACCGAAGTTGCAGAGCCTGCCGGTTTTCTAACATTCTTCCCCATCTCGATATACTCTGCCTTTGCAAGTCTTTTGATGTATTTTACATTTTCCTTCAGTATCTTCTCTGATGCGATAGAAAAAGTCTTGATTGATACATTCAGTTTAAGGGCAGGAGAAATATTCAATTCTCCCCTTATCGTCCTTATTCCTGTCACAGCTTCAATAATGTAAGACATATCTTCTTCAGCTTTTTCGTCTCTGAAAAGAGAACGCGGATAATCAGAGACCATGATACTATCTTTCTGCCTTCTGCCTTCTGCCTTCTGCCTTCTGCCTTGCTGTATCTTTTGCCATATTTCCTCGGTAACATAGGGCATGAAAGGATGAAGGAGTCTCAGGGATGCATCAAGGGTATTGATGAGACACAACAGAACATTTCTTTTCGACTGTGGATCTTCTATCTCGGATTTCGCCATCTCTATATACCAGTCACAGAATTCATGCCAAATAAATTGGTATATACTGCCTGCCGCTTCATTAAACTGGTATCCCTTGAGTGCCCTGTCTACATCATCAGAAGTAGCTGCAAGCCTGCTCTGTATCCATCTGCTTGCCAAGTCAAGTGATGAGTGATTAATCCCCCCTCTTTCAAATCCCCCCTTACCCCCCTTTTCTAAAGGGGGGATGGGGGGAGTAAAGTCTTCTAAGTTCATCATGATAAATCTTGCTGCATTCCAGAGTTTATTCACAAAATGCCTGTATCCCTCAACCCGTTCTTCTGAAAACTTAATATCACGTCCCTGTGCAGCAAAGGCAGCAAGGGTAAACCGGAAGGCATCTGTGCCGTATTTCTCTAACATTATCAACGGATCAACAACATTCCCTTTTGATTTTGACATCTTCTGGCCTGTTGCATCTCTTATGATCGCATGGATGTAAACGTCTCTGAAGGGGACATCTCCCATAAATTTGAGCCCCATCATGATCATCCTCGCAACCCAGAAGAATAAAATGTCAAAAGCAGTTACAAGAACACTCGTTGGATAAAATGTCTTTAAATCGTCAGTCTTGTCAGGCCAGCCAAGTGTGGAAAATGGCCAGAGGGCAGACGAAAACCATGTATCGAGGACATCCTCGTCCTGAATTAACTTATGTGAACCACAGTAAGGACATGCGTTGGGTGTAACTCTTGATACAACGATGCCATTTTTCATTTTGCATTTTTCACTTTGCATTTCCTGGCAGTACCATACGGGTATTCTGTGTCCCCACCATATCTGGCGTGATATACACCAGTCCTTGATATTTTCCATCCATGCAAAATAGGTATTTCCCCAGCTCTCCGGAATAATCCTGATCTTACCTTCCTTGACCACCTTTATTGCATCTTCAGCAAGAGGCTTTATACTTACATACCACTGTGGTGTTAAGAAAGGCTCGGTAATGGTCTTACATCGGTAGCAATGACCTATTCCAAAACTGTGCCTTTCTTCCTTTTCTATAAGACCGATTCCCTTTAAATCCTTAAGTACCAGTTTCCGGCATTCATATCGATCAAGACCTGCATACCGTTTCCCTGCATCTTCTGTCATATGGCCATCATCTCCGATTACGGTGATAAATTCTAACGGAGGGGTTTGCCTTTTTGCGGTTGCTTCATCATTAAAATCATGTGCAGGTGTAATTTTTACTGCACCTGTACCAAAGGTAGGATCTACTGTAAAATCAGAGATAATGGGGATAACTCTATCTGTGAGTGGCAGGTTGACCATCTTTCCAATGAGTTTTCGGTACCGACTGTCTTCAGGATTGACAGCCACAGCAGTATCTCCGAGCATGGTCTCAGGCCTGGTGGTCGCAACAGTTATATACCCCCTCTCCATCCCCCCCTTACCAAGGGGGGGAACAGGGGGGGTAAGTGGATATTTTATGTAAATTAGCTTACCTTCTAAGTCTTCATGCTCAACCTCAAGGTCTGAAAGTGCTGTATGACAGCGAGGACACCAGTTGATAAGCCTGTTATCTCTATAGATTAATCCTTCTTCATAGAGTCTTACGAAAACCTCCCTAACAGCCCTTGAAAGCCCTTCGTCAAGTGTAAACCTCTCCCGTGACCAATCACACGAAGCACCAAGCCTCTTGAGCTGGGTGATTATCTTTCCGCCGGATTCGGCCTTCCATTTCCATACACGCTCTATAAAAGCAGTGCGACCTAATGTATGCCTGTCAAGTCCTTCAGATGCAAGCTGCTTTTCTACAACATTCTGGGTGGCAATACCTGCATGGTCAGTACCCGGTAGCCACAAAACCTCACAACCCGACATACGTTTCCAGCGTGAAAGGATATCCTGCATAACTGTATTAAGGGCATGGCCCATATGAAGTGATCCTGTAACATTTGGAGGTGGGATGACTATTGAAAAGGCTTTATCTTTCTGTCCCGGGTCAGGCTTAAAATATCCTTTCGAGACCCAGTATTCATACCATCGTTCTTCGACGCCTTTGGGACTGAAGCTCTTCTCTAAAATTCTGACCTTATCCTCTCTATCTCTTTAGAAATCAATTGCTCGGCAAGGTCAGGAACAGTCTTCCATATTGCCTTTTCAACTTCCGGTTTGAGTAAGCTGAAAGACTCCGTCATCATATCTTTCAGTGCACCTGTGACAAGGTCAGGAATGGTATCGCCCATCACCTTTTGAGTCTCTCTCGTCAGGGATTCAAGTGAACCCTTTAACTCTTCCCTCAGCATCCTTTCAAGAATATCCGGGGTGACACCCCTTATCATCTCTTGAATGAAATCTTTCACAAAAGGCGTTAGCGATTCAAGGAAAACTTCTTTTACGTCAAGTGTAGCGAATGACGAAGAAATCTTTTCATGAATAGACTTCTCAAGAAGCTCTTTGACAAAGTCAGGGGCAACCTCCTCTGCCATCCTCTCAACAGAATCTTTTATGAAAGGTGTTAATGTGGTGATAATAGTTTCTTTTATGTCAACCGAAGATGTCAGTGATGCAATTCTCTCCTGAACAGCCTTCTCAAATATCTCTTTCAAATCATCTGATGACGGAAGCTCAAAATGAGGCATTTCAACGCTCACCTCCTGACCTATATCATTTTCAACCATTGACAAAATAGTATCCTCAGATAATGATTCAGCATCAACTTCAGCCTGTTCAGACATTTTGGCTGCTTGTTCTCTGCCCAGTTCTGACTTCTCTTCAACACCCCATTTTTTTGGTTGCGGAATTCCGGTAATGTCGTCCATTTCCATTGACCAGAGTTCTTCTTCTGTTATTTCATCAGATCGAAAAGTCTCATCAGTACCATTACCTTTTTCGCTACCTGATATGTGTGGAGATTCAAGGGCTGCCCGTATCTTGTTTATTAATTCCTGTGATTCAAAAGGTTTGATAATAAAATCATCTGCCTTCACCTGTTGCGCAAGTTTTTTATTAATCGGCTCGAACGCACCGGCAAGTAATATTACCGGCACATCACGCATTGAAGGATCTTGTTTTATCTTTTCACAGAGCTGGTAGCCATTGAGCTTAGGCATCTCTATGTCAGCAAGTATTACATCAGGCATGAATGAAGGTATGAGAGATAATGCCTCTTCGCCGTTATTCGTTGTCTTGATTTCAAATCCCTCTTCTGTAAGGATAAGTTCTACAACCTTCTGTATTGTTACACTGTCATCTGCGAGTAATAGCTTAGAAGCCATAATCCCCCTCTAAAAACAAAAACTTTATTGAAAAATTTTATTGCTAAATGTCAATAAATGTCAAGGAATTTTGACAGGCCAGATAATGGTAATAATCATTCATTCACCTGCAAGGCTTTTATCGTAAAGTTCCTTCTTACTCAATCCATATGCTTCAGCAATCTTTTTCACAGCTTCTTTCCTCCCAAGACCTTTTTTCATTAAAGAGCTTACCTCTGCGAGTGCATCATCAGTTATGATCTGTTTTACCTTGGTCCTTCCCTCAACAATGATTACATACTCTCCTGCAATTGTTGATTGTTCGACATGACTGATTGTTTCTGAAATACTGTCTCTTAAAATCTCCTCGTGGAGTTTAGTAATTTCCCTTGCAACTACAGCCTTTCTTTCTCCGAATATCTTTTCCATATCTATAAGCGTCTCGAGAATCCTGTGTGGTGCTTCATAAAAAACAAGTGTTCTCGGTTCGAGACTCAAATCATGTAAAACCTTTTGGCGCTGACTCTTTTTGGGAGGAAGAAACCCTATAAATGTGAATTCTTCTGTAGAAAGTCCTGAAACGGACAACGCAGCAATCAATGCTGATGGTCCGGGAATGGGGATAACGATCATGTCTTCCTCTAAAGCCCTTTTTATAAGCACTGAACCAGGGTCTGATATACCTGGTGTCCCTGCATCTGAGATAAGGGCTACTGATTGTCCAGAGCGTAATCGTTCAAGAACTTCTTCTGATTTTGCCTTTTCTTTTTCTCCCCAGTAACTGATCAGTGGTTTAGAAATATCATAATAGTTAAGCAACTTTAATGAATGGCGGGTATCCTCAGCAGCAATAACATCTACTTCTTTTAGAGTATTCAACGCCCGTAAAGTAATATCCTCAAGATTACCAATAGGTGTTGAAACTATATACAGGGTTCCCTTCACTCGATCTTAAGCAGCTTCCTGAGCTTCTTATCTGTCCTCACAACCTCATCCACATCATCACCTGTTAGCTCCCATGTATATTTTCCTTCTGATAGACGTTTCAGCTTAATCTTAACGGGTTTCTTGGGTTTTACCTGTTGTATCTCAGGCTGCTTTTTAAACTGGAAATTCTTATTTTCAGGGAAAGCAAAATTATAGGGAATAACCAGAAAAATAATGATAAAAATGAATAAAATTAATTTTTGTATTGTCATGATTTTATATTTCTCTGTGTCCTCTGTGGCTAATTGTATTCTAATATCCCCTGTATTTATTTGTTATCGGGAAACGTCTATCTCTTCCAAATGCCCTCTGCGTTATTTTTATCCCGGGAGGTGCCTGCCTTCTCTTATATTCACTTGTGTCAACCATTTTTACAACCTTTTGGACACATTCAGCCTCACAGCCAAGAGAAAGTATCTCATCAAAGCTTTTATCATCCTCTATATATGCTTTCAGTACCGGATCAAGTACAGGATAAGAAGGAAGTGTATCTGTATCCTTCTGGTCCGGCTTCAGTTCTGCCGAAGGTTCTTTCCAGAGAATCCTTCCAGGTATTACTACCCTTCCCTCTTTACTATTTTTCCACTTGCAGAGATCATATACCAGTGTTTTTGGTACATCCTTGATAACTGCAAAACCACCTGCCATATCACCATAAAGGGTTGCATATCCAACGCTCATCTCTGATTTGTTTCCTGTAGTCAGCACAAGCCACCCAAACTTATTTGAGAATGCCATAAGGATGTTTCCCCGTATCCGTGCCTGAATATTCTCTTCCGTTGTATCTGCCGGCACATCCTTAAATTCCTTTTTCAGGGTATCAAGATAGCTTTGAAATATGCTTTGGATAGGTACTTCTATTACCCTTATTCTTAGATTGTCTGCAAGGTTATACACGTCCTCTCTGCTTTCTATCGATGTATATGGAGAAGGCATAAAGAGACCTCTCACATTCTCTTTACCGAGCGCATCTACCGCAATAGATGTCACAATTGCAGAATCTATACCACCACTCAGGCCTATAACAACTCCCTTAAAACCATTCTTCTTAACGTAATCAGATGTACCGAGAACAAGAGCCCTGTAGATCTCCTCTAATGGCTCTAAAGCTTTATATGTAATTGATGGAAGATGAGGCATTCCTTTTTGCTTGCGTAATGTCTTTTTCACAGGTATGGTAACCTCTTCAACATCTCCTTTTTCAAGTTTTATAACCTCCTGTCTTCTACGCGGTGCATGTAGCCTCTTCATGGCTACCGCCTCAAGGTCTAAATCAACAATAATCAAGTCTTCTTCAAATGGTTTTCCCGTTGCGATTACAGCACCATTCTGGTCAATAATCATGCTGTTGCCATCGAATACAAGTTCATCCTGTCCTCCAACCGTATTTAAATAGGCAACGATGACTATGGTATCTGATGCCCTGACAGAAAGCATATTTTCTCTGAAGCTCCCCTTACCAATATGATAGGGAGATGCATTGATGTTGATAATCACCTCAGCACCTGCAAGGGCTTGGATCCTTGTAGGGCCTTCCGGGTACCAGATATCTTCACATATATTGACACCGATACAGACATCACCAATCTTATAGACAGGACATCTCGTACCTGCCTGAAAATACCGCACCTCATCAAACACACCGTAATTCGGGAGATACATCTTATGGTAGGTATCAATAAGTTTTTTATTGTAAATGATCGCAGCAGCATTATAAATATCATCTCTTCTGTCAACAAATCCAATGATCGCTGTTATATCTGTTATCTTTTCCTGAATCTTTCTGAGGGCGTCAAGGTTATCCTCTATAAACTGGGACTTCAAGAGCAAGTCCTCCGGCGGATACCCTGTTATTGCGAGTTCAGGGAATACAACTACCTGAGCATGGGCTTTTTGAGCCTTCTCAATGTAACTGATAATCTTTGAGGCATTCCCTTCAAGATCTCCGACGGTAGGATTAATCTGTGCAAGTGCAACCCTCAATGTCCTCATTTATACCTCATAAATGTACAAGCAAAAATATGCGTCTATTATAGCATTTCTCTGTCATTCCTTCCCCTCCAGTCATTCTGAGCGGAGCGAAGAATCTCGCATTAAACATGCGTTTATCGCTGCTGAAAATTCCTTGACAATACAATGGCTTTCATCAATAATTACACCATCTGAAACCCTCTTAAAAAGGGAGTTCTATTTTGAGCATACTGCCCGAAACTTCATTTAACAAAACATTTGAGCTACAACATTAAGCAGGTGGCGGCCATTGTCACGAAGGCAATAATTTGTTTATGATGTAATTATGAAAATTCGTTATTATATCGACCCAGAAACAGGTTTACCACATATCTATAAACATAATGTATTTGAGCATGAGGTGGAAGATGTTTTGTTAAAACCTGGAGAAGACCGTCTTGGCAGAGAAGGTTCACGAATTGCTCTGGGGCAAACAAATGAAGGTCGTTATCTCAGAGTCGTATATGTTCCAGATCCAGAGCCAAAGAGTGCTTTTGTCATAACCGCATTTGAGATGTCCGGCAAACCATTAATAGCATACAAACGCAGGAGGCGAAAGAAAAAATGAAAAAAAGTAGATTTCCGAAAGGATGGGATGAAAAAAGGGTAAAGAGGGTCCTTGCCCATTATGAGAAACAAACCGAGGAAGAAGCCTTGGCCGAAGATGAAGCAGCGTATGAAGATAAGTCGCAGGCCATAATAGAAATTCCTGTTCAGTTAGTATCTACAGTTAGAGAACTTATAGCAAAACATCAGGTTCGTCATTTAAAGACAACGGCCAGATAACGTTGCAAAAGACTGACATCCAAACCCTTCAGGTTTCTTTTGCAATGGAAACGTTATCTGACATTCGGCTTATGATTGAACAGACTGTCGAGTACAATATTATCAGGAGGTGTTGAGAAAATGACAAAGCAGATGTCAAATGGAAAGTGTAGTTTTTGCAATGCCACCTTTAGTAAGGCAGCAATGACTAAACACTTGAAGTCATGCAAGCAAAGAAAAGCTGCACCGGAGACATCATTGGAGAAGCGGAAGTTGCAGAAAACAAAGAGTCTCCATTTTGTGGTTGAGGGACGCGACTTGCCTGAGTATTGGATGCATCTTTCCGTGCCAGCCAATGTAACGCTTGAAGCCTTGGACGGCTTCCTCAGAGATATTTGGTTGGAGTGCTGTGGACACCTAAGTGCGTTCACAATTGAAGGGACAAGATACTCTATAAGTCCAATGAGGGAATACGGCGAAAGAAGCATGAAGGTTGCGCTGGGTGATGTACTCGGCTACGGAATGAAGTTTTATCATGAGTACGACTTCGGCACTACTACAGAGCTTACTTTGAGAGTTGTGTCAGAACTGGAAGGTGAAGTTAAGAGTAAGTCCATTCAGCTTCTGGCTAGAAATGATCCTCCATTGATAGCTTGTGAGTCGTGTGGAAAAATTGCTACACAAGTGTGTGCTGAATGTATCTGGTCGGGCAAAGGATGGCTTTGCGATAAGTGTAGTCACAAACACGAGTGTGGCGAAGATATGCTCCTGCCAGTAGTTAATTCTCCACGGGTTGGAATGTGTGGATATACTGGATAGAAACATGAATCGGAGGAGGGAGGAGAGGGTCTATAACCTTCAAAATTCATTTTTAGAAATATGCCCGCACCGGACAGATAACATGCTAAGAAAATAAACTGCCTGCAACAGACGGCTAACACAACACAAGCGCTTAAAATAATGAAGGTGCGACCATGTGGGCTCTTTCTTTCATCTCATGTGGTAGCGCGAGTCCGTAGACTCGGGAGACACTGTCCAGTCCGCAATTGACATCGAGTTGCCGACAACATAGTCCTCCTTCTCAACCGATTGCAATGAGATTCGGTTAAGGGGTGTATAATCAGAATTTTTCAGTGAAGTAAGTTAATCCTTTGGGCTAAGGATGGGATGCTAATTCTGATACCGTCGTATTAAGGCTTTTTATATCCTCAACATTATAGACTTTTGCCGATGGCTCTATCCTTTTGATAAGCCCTGAGAGTACTTTCCCAGGGCCTACTTCTATGAATGTGTCTATACCTGAATCTTCAATAATCCTTATAGAATCTTCCCAGAGGAGCGGGCTATTGAGCTGACGGACAAGAGATGCCTTTAAGCTATCTACATTATTGAGAAACATGGCATCGGCATTATTTACAATCGGAATCACCGGGTTTTTGAATTCTATCTGATCAAGCAATTCTGCAAGCCTTTGTGAGGCATCAACCATCAACGTACAATGTGAAGGAACACTCACAGCAAGAGGAACTGCCCGTTTGGCACCTGCCTCCTTAGCAAGTTTCATCGCTTCTTCAACTGCCTCCTTCTCACCTGCTATCACAATCTGTCCTGGACAGTTGTAATTTGCAGGCGATGCATAGCCTGATTGTAATGAAAGGCATATCTCATCAACCTTATTCCTTTTTAAACCGAGGATTGCTGCCATAAGTCCTTTGCCTGCTGGAACCGCATCCTGCATGAACTGTCCCCTTTTTTCTGTTAATTTCACAGCATCTCGAAATGATAAAACATCTGCTACAACAAGGGCTGAATATTCTCCAAGGCTATGGCCTGCAACAACAGATGGTTTGATTCCCTTCGATAATAATACCCTGTAAATTGCAACACTTACTGTCAGGATACATGGCTGGGTTCTGAATGTCTTATTGATTTCTTTCTCAGGGCCATGAAAAGATAAATGAGCAACATCATAGCCGATGGCATCTGAGGCTTCCCTGAATGTCTCCCTTGCCACTTCAAAATTCTCATAGATTTCTTTCCCCATTCCCACATATTGAGAACCCTGGCCGGGGAAGACAAAGGCAAGACCGAGCATATCCACCTAAGCGACTCCGCGAATCTCTTTTATCCTCTTTATCAGGAGTGGCACAATTTTATAAAGATCACCAACAATCCCATAGGTTGCTACATTGAATATAGGAGCTTCTGGATTTTTGTTTATCGCAATAATGATGTCTGAGGACTGCATGCCAACAAGATGTTGAACAGCACCTGATATCCCGCATGCAAAATAAAGTTTAGGACATACCGTCTTTCCTGTTTGCCCTACCTGGTGGCGATAAGGGATCCATCCCGAATCCACAGCAGCCCTCGAGGCGCCAACAGCACCTCCGAGGAGGCCAGCAAGTTCCTCAAGAAGCTTGAAACCCTTTGGATCTCCGAGCCCTCTGCCACCAGAGACAATAATGTCTACCTCCTGGAGATTAATCGCTATATCGGAAATCTCTTTTATTGAATCGATAACCTTTGTTCTTGAAGATATATTGTCAGCGTTGACAGGTATGATTTCCCCTCTTCTGTCTGCTTTATATTCTCCCCGTTTCATGACCCTCGGCCTTACTGTAGCCATCTGTGGTCTATGATTCGGACAGAGAATTGTTGCCATGATATTTCCGCCAAATGCTGGCCGTATCTGGAGCAGGTTTCCTGTCTCCTTATCAATAGCAAGTGATGTGCAGTCTGCTGTCAGGCCTGTCCTGAGCCTTGCTGCAACTCGCGGGATGAATGAGCGACCAATGGGTGTTGCACCTGCGATAACAATCTCCGGCCTGTATGTCGTGATAAGGCCAGAAAGAAGCTGTGTATATGGCTCATCATTGAATCTCTCAAAGATAGGGTCATCACAAAAATAGACCTTATCAGCTCCACACTTAATCAGTTCTTCTGCTTCATTTTTCGTAGAGCCGAAAAACACTGCTGAAAGTTCCACATGAAGATCATCAGCAAGTCTTCTGCCAGCACCTAAAAGTTCATATGCAATAGATGCAACCTTACCACCCCTCTGTTCTGCAAATATCCAGACACCCTTTCCTTCCTGTACTGTTTTCGGTTCTTCTGCTTCTTCTATCTCTATAATCGCACCTTCAGGACAGACGGACAGACATGCCTTGCATGCATTGCAGTATTCGTTGATAAATGCCTTGTCATCTTTTATGACAATTGCTTCAAATGGGCATGAGGACAAACACTCTTCACAACCTGCACACTTATCTCTATTGACAATTATACGCATTTGATCTGCCTCAATTCCCGAATTAATGCATCTACTATTTCTTCTGGTTTACCTTCAAGCATCTTTTTGCCCGACCGTGGCTCAGGTGTGAATATATTTTTGACCTGTGTTGGTGACCCTTTCAGGCCAAGTTTGTCCTCATCTCCCATGATATCAGCTTTCCCCCATTTCATTATTTCTGCCTTTTTTGCTGCCATTTTACCCTTCAATGATGGCAATCGGGGTTCATTCAGCTCTTTTACCACGGTCAGAAGTACCGGAAGGCTTGATTCAACAATATCATACCCTTCATCCATTAGTCTCTGGATCCTTATAGAGTTCTGTGTAATATCCTCTACCTTTCTTATATAAGAGATATGCGGGATATTGAGAAACTCTGCTGTTTCAGGGCCTACCTGTGCTGTATCACCATCTATTGCCTGTTTACCACATATGATGATGTCAGCACCACATTTTCTTATGGCCATTGATAATGTATACGACGTAGCCCATGTATCAGATCCAGCGAATGCCCTGTCTGAAAGAAGTATTGCATCATCAGCACCCATTGATATTGCTTCACGCAATGCTGTTTCAGCCTGTGGAGGTCCCATTGTTATCACGGTAACAGTACCTCCAACCTTTTCCCGTATCTGCAATCCTGCCTCAAGTGCATGCATATCATACGGATTGATAATACTCGGAACCCCTTCCCGTATTAGGGTTCCTGTTTCCGGATTAATCCTCACCTCAGCGGTATCAGGTACCTGTTTGATACACACAATGATTTTCATAAAAGATTCTACCTGAAGTTGATAAAGTCTATTATTTTACCACATTTTTAGTACTTCAAAATAAACTATACTGGGAAGGGGGGTGCGGACTGAGACATCCTTCCCAGTATCTGTCTTGGGATAAAATTATTCCTTAGGGCCTTTTCTTTTCATTCTCTCCATCTGCTTCAACATACCCCCCATTCCCATTACCTCTTGCATGGTGTTTACCTTTTTAAAATTAGCAGGGACTTCAAACATAGATGCCCTGGCAGCGCCAACCTTAATCTCTTTGATCTCGGTGACCATCTTATCTAAACCACCATGTCGTTTATCTGGAGGAATAATCATCTCATTCCTGATAGGCAATCCTCCAAGGTCCTGAGCCTCCCAGATGATTGCCCTGTATTTTTCGGCTGGCTTATCTTTTAGATAAAATGTCGTATCGTATTTGATGCACGGATGACCATCAATGGTTTCTGATCCTATCTTCTTCTTCTCAAAAACTACCCGCGGGTCATAGACAGAGGGAGTATCTTCCTTATAACCCTGTTCCATATAGGTCTTATTGACCGTTGACATCATGATCGTCTTCCTTGAGTCCATCAGGGATATGGTTACCATCCCCTCCATCATGGGATTTTCCATTCGTGTCTTGTTGCCCATCTTGGCCATAGGCATCACCATGCCCTGCATAACCATCTTGGCAGTAAAATTATCAGGCGGAGCAGCAAAAACAGAGCCTGCGATGAATAAAATGCATATCGAGAAACACACGAAAATCAGTTTTTGAATACTTCTTCTTTCCATAATTTCCTCCCTTTCTATAACCATTTCTTCCTCTTGAAATAAAACACCATTGATACACCGATGGAAACCATAACAAGCGAAATCAATGGATAACCCCATCGCCATTCAAGCTCTGGCATATATTTGAAATTCATGCCATAAACACCTGCCAGAAATGTGAGTGGCATAAAAATCGTAGCAATAATTGTCAATACCTTCATCACCTCGTTAATCCTGTTACTGATACTCGAGAGGTAAATATCAAGCATCCCTGAGAGGATATCACGGAATGTTTCGATCGTATCTATTACCTGAATTGTGTGGTCGTATACATCTCTCAGGTACATTCGTGTAGTCCCTTTGAATAATGGAGATTCTCCCCGTTCCATGGCACTGATGACCTCACGCAGGGGCCAGACGGATTTCCGTAAAAAAATCATCTCACGTTTTAAATTATGGAATGCCTGTAAGGTTTTCGGCGTTGGATTAGATACCAATTCTTCTTCTGTGAATTCTATCTTTTCGCCAAGTTTTTCGAGGATGATGAAATACGTGTCAACGATCGAATCTATCAATGCATAAGCAAGATAGTCTGACCCCATCTTCCGCATACGACTTTTCTCATTCCTGATTCGTTCTCTCAATGCATTAAAAACGTCGCCTTTGATCCCTTCCTGGAAAGAGATGACGAAATTATTACCAAGGATCATACTTATCTGTTCTGTGATGATGCCATTCGTTTTCTCGTCGTAATACAACATTTTTAAAACAATATACATATACTCGCCATAATCCTCTACCTTCGGGCGTTGGTCTGTGTTCAGGATATCTTCCAGTACGAGTGGATGCAATCCAAAGCAGTTACCGAATTGTTCTAAGGTCTCAATATTTGAAATACCTTCTATGTTTATCCATTTTATAGTCGTACTGTCTTTATAGGGAATGCATTCATCAATCTTTTCTAATTCTCTTTCCTGCAGGTGTGTCTCATCATAGTCAATGATGGTAATCTTCGTTACTTCGATCCTTTTTTCACCAATATGAACAAGGGTGCCAGGTGGAAGGCCAACCTTTTTAGCTCGACCCTTTAAAAGTTTAGACATATCGTATTATCACTCTACCCTTTCTGAAATCCTCATAAATTGTTTATATCATCTTGAGAAATGACGTGTAAATGAATCCTCTCGTCTTTATCAACGGTGTCAAATAAAGTATCCGCAGCTTGTTTTATTTCGTCCAATCTATCAGTAACCATCACAAGGCGGAATCTGTTCAATTTCAAACTGTCTCTTTCATTTCTCCCCATGCTAACCAATAATGGCACAATATCTTTCAGAGAATCTGGATTATTCGCTTCTATGACATATATCAGAAGCCTGTTCCCAATATTTATTTTCCTGCTCAATACAATGTCATCCTGTAATCGAATATTCGACTGACAATTTATGTATTGAAATACCTCATCAGGACAGGTACAACCCAGGGTCTGTTTTATAAAGGTTTTTATGTTTTCATTCTGTATCATAATGCAACGTTATTATTATACCAGAGCATTAATCAAACATCATAAGTGAGAGGGATGATGAGTTATTTCATTTATTCACAAACCTGATATTGAGAAGATGTGTTGAGCAAGAGATACAAGGGTCATAGGATCGGACAAGCATTTCAATTGCAAGGGTTATTTCCTCATCACCCTTGTCGAGAATCTCGGGAACCAATTTCATCATATCGTACTCGATATTACCGGTGTTCTGACTTGTCGGGATGACACAATTAGCGTTTGTGATAATGCCATTTTCATCTGTCTGATAATTATGGAACAGGATACCTCTGGGGACTTCGACTGCACCCACACCGTTACCAGCCCTCACAGGAATATTGCTTTGCTCATTCAATCCAATCACGATTTCCTCGTCATAATGTAAAGAAGTATTTTTTAAGTCCTCTACAATAGATATTGCATCTTCAAGACAATGGACACTCTCGACTAATTGTGCCGCAGTGTTAAGATAGGGGTTGATGCATTTAGGTTTCAGTCCTACCGCAGTGGCTACTTCTTTTGCCTTTGGGTGGAGCTTTTCAGAATTCAGATTAAATCTTGCAAGAGCGCCCACCGCATATGATTCTCTACTGAGCCTGGCATGTTTTGCTGAAGAATAAGGGACTACAAACTCATTGGTAATTCTCTTATAATCTTTTTTATTCATTCGAACACCGTCTGTAGAACCGATATCACCTATTAACAAAGGATATTCACCATCATCGTTTACAAGTGCTACATATTCAGTATCCCGTTCGAATTCGGGAAACTTCAGTTTCGCAGCTAACTCTACTGTTGCGTCCATATCAGTTCTCATCCTCTTGAGCATACCAAGCATTGCGTCTAAGTCACTCTGCCCCGGGAGTTTTGTAAATCCACCCACAATTGCAGATATGGGGTGTACATGCCTGCCAACCAGGATATCACACATATCATTACAGGTCTTTTTCATGCGTAAGGCCCTGCGTACAACTTCATTGTGACTGTTTATAAGAGGGACAAAACTCTTAACACCCAATAGGTCAGGAGCTACTAACAGATAGATATGCAAAATATGACTGTCGAGCATCTCAAGGTGTAGAAGGAGTCTCCTCAGTTTTATAGTCTGTTCTGTTGGTGTGATGCCAAGGGCATCTTCTGCTGCCTGGATCGAAGCAAGTGTATGCCCGCATGCACAAATACCGCAGATTCTGCTGGTGATATGTTGAGCTTCAAATATCGAGCGGCCTCGCAACATTCCTTCAAAAAAACGCGGAGCCTCGACAATATCCAGACGGCAGGTATCTAATTTTCCTTCCTTGACATTGATAACAATATTCCCATGCCCTTCAACCCTTGTCAGGTATTCAACATTGATATTTATATTTCTTTTATCCATATTAACCAAGCTCCCTGCATTTGTTATACATGTTCATTTTATTCAAAATCAGATCCATAGGAATTTTATATTTTGCCAGCACGTCCTGCGCACCTTTCTCGTTCGGGTTACTCACCATGCCCCTGCAACCGTAACAGATATTACAGTTGTTTATGCACCAGGCATTACACCCTGCCCTTGTCACAGGGCCAAGACAGGTAACTTTTCTGTCATACATACAAACATTCTCATTCAGCTTGCATTCAACGCAAACAGGGTAGTCAGGCACATAATAAGGGATACCCTGTAAAACTGCCTTTAGAACTGCAACAAATTCCGGTATATAGACAGGACAACCATTGACGAAATAATCAACCTTGACTATCTGGTGAACAGCTTTGGTCATTTCTGTCGGAAAGAACCGATAACTATCTCCGTATACATACTTCCTGATATCATCAAGGTTGAAATTGTTCTTCATACCGTTTACCCCGCCGATAGTTGCACAGGAACCATACGCGATTACAATCTTTGCTTTTTTCCGTATCTTCTGTATTCTCTTGACTGCATGGGGATTGGTAATACTTCCTTCTACGATGGCGATGTCCAGGTTCTTACCCCACTTTTCTGACATGACTTCTCTCCATTCAACTACATCTATCGATCCAAGGACATCTAACACATCTTCTCCAATGTTAGCAATCTGCAACTGGCATCCTTCACAGCAAGCAAAATCGAAAATACCAACCTTTGGTTTCTTCATACTAAAAAGCCTCATTCAGGTTTTTGATTTGTTCATAATGAAAGACCGGTCCATCCTGACAAACGTAGAGATTCTGAATCTGGCAGCGGCCGCATTTTCCATTCCCGCATTTCATATTACGTTCAAAGGATAAGAGTATCTGCCGCTCTGGAATCCCCTTTGCTATAAGCTCTTTTATCACAAAGTTATACATAATTGGCGGTCCGACTACTGCAGCAAATGTTCTTGAGGGTTCGATATCAACACCGGGCATGAGCGTTGTAATCACTCCAACATTTCCTGCCCAATCAGGGTCTGCACGGTCTACTGTACAGGCATAATGTAGATCAGTGCGCTCATTCCAGTATTCAAGTTCATCGCTGAAGAGCATGTCCTTTGGTTCTTTGCATCCAAATAAAATATGAACCTTTCCGAAATCACGGCGGTTATCAAGGACATACTGAATCAGGGACCGTAAAGGTGCAATGCCCAAACCGCCTGCTATAATCAATAAATCATTCCCTTCGAGGATTCTTACAGGGAAGCCTTTACCATATGGACCCCTTATGCCTATCACATCTCCTGCTTTTAACTTATGTAGACTTCTGGTAACTTTGCCGACAGCCCTTATACATAAATCAAAGGAATCACGTTTTGCAGGAGATGAACAGACGGAAATGGGAACCTCCCCGATACCCAAGAGAGAGACCATAATAAACTGGCCTGGTTCGTAATCAAGTCTCTCTCCATCCATCAATGCTATCTCAAAAAACTTTTCATTCGCTGTCAACTTTTTCGTTTGCAGGATTTTAGCCTTTTTTAATCTATAGCTTGAATCTTTTATAGCCACTTTTTCCATACCCTGTCCTCACTCTCTTTTATCAGTTCATTGAGGGTCTCTTTCAGGCTTATACCGGCCATACACGTACGGGTACACCTGCCACACCCTGTACAGAAAAACCGTGAAAATCTATCAACAGGATACCTGAATTTACGGTAATACCTGTGCCTCTGTCTTGCAGATCGCTCTTTCCTGAAATTTATACCTCCGGCTACTCTGGCGAATGGCTCAAGCTGACAGGAATCCCAGACGCGATACCTGACTCCCCTCTTCAGGTTCAGTTCAAGTTCATCTCTTATATCAAAACAGTAGCACGTGGGACATACATTCGTGCAGTTTCCGCATGAGAGGCATCGTTCTTCAAGGGCTTTCCATACGCGTGCCCTGAATGACATGTCGAACAGTTCCGGCATGTATCTGCGTTCTATGGAAACTTCGTTGCTAAATATCTTGCTCTTGGTATCACGCAATCTTTTAAGCTCTTTTATATGCGACGTATCAGCTTTTTCAAAAGATTCTGTTGTATCAACAATTTCATCTCCTGTCTGGGTATTCACATGGACAATAAAATAATCGCCTAAATCGGTAAAGAAAAGGTCATATCCACCGCTCGGAAAGCTTGCATTGACGAGGTGACAACTTGCATACTCATCGCAATATTCATTGCATTCCAATCCGATCAAAGTTATTTTGTTTTTACGCGTCAGATAATTGTAATCCTTGGGACGTTCAGAAAAGACCATATTCAGGCATTGGACTCCTGCAAGGTCACACGTATGGGCACCAAAGATTGTCATTGGTTCGTACTCAACAACAGGTTCAGCATGTGTTCCCTTAGCAATTTTGAATTCCAGCAGGGTTTCGCGTTGAGGCATAAAGAATTTTTTCAGCGGCAAGATAGTAGGAATATATTTGAGTGCAATTTCGCTGCCTGAAGAAACTTCTTCAAATGCAAAATTGTTATAGCCTTTTGATACGGGAGCAACCAGCTTCTGTATCTTCGAAAGTGTCGAGATAAAATCATGAACCCTTTCTTTCTTCAGTATCACATATTGTAAATCTTCCATATCTTCCTCTTTAATTTTTGAACTATTTTACCTTTTTGAAAACAGTTTTGTAGTGTTTTCCTGTACATGATACGGCAAACAGTTACCGAGTCTTTTTAATATAAGAATTTGTATTTATGCACGTCAATAAAATTCCAACATGCTGTTACGGATAACCTTTGAGAAAAACTTACAGGCATGCAATATCTGACAGATGTTAGAATTAATGTATGGGGCAGTGTAAGCTTTGTAAATCTATCTCGCGTTATATTTCAAACGAGCTTGAGGTATGTATTACATGTATTAGGGAAAGACCTGTGGATGCTATTCCAATTGCAATGGAGGCTCACAGGAGAAGTAGGTCGGCTTTTAAACTTCCTGAAAGTCCACCCAAAGACCAACAGGGTATTCCATGTAATATCTGCGTGAATGAATGCAGGATCCCAGAAAATGGAATAGGATACTGTGGACTAAGGAAAAATGTCGAAGGAAAGCTCACAGGAGTATCTTCTGAAGAAGGGAAGCTCTCGTGGTATTATGATCCACTTCCAACAAATTGTGTTGGAGACTGGGTATGCCCTGGTGGAACCGGGGCAAGCTATCCAGAATATGCTTATTCTCCAGGCCCTGAGTATGGATATAAAAACCTTGCGGTATTTTTCCATGCATGTTCTTTTAACTGTCTTTATTGCCAGAACTGGCACTTCAGAAAGGATACCCTGAAGCCTCGTACAACCTCTGTTTATAAACTCGTTGCAGATGTTGATAAAAAGACCTCCTGTATCTGTTATTTTGGTGGTGATCCAACACCACAGCTTCCATTTGCACTCAGAGCGTCAAGGCTTGCTCTTGATGAACGTAAGGGGAGAATCATCAGGATATGCTGGGAGACAAATGGCTCCATGAATGAATCCCTTCTGGATAAGATGACAGATCTCTCCCTACTTTCTGGTGGTTGTATAAAGTTTGATCTCAAAGCATGGGACGAAAATCTCCATATTGCTCTCACAGGGATTACGAACAAAAGAACTCTGCAGAACTTTTTAAAGGTTTGTGAAAAGATAAAGGAAAGACCCATTCCTCCCCTTCTCATTGCAAGTACACTCCTTGTGGCAGGTTATATAGATGAGGATGAGATAAGAAACATTGCAAGATTTATCGCCTCAATAAACCCTGATATTCCTTATAGTCTACTTGCCTTCTATCCACATTTTTACATGTCTGACATACCTTTGACAAAAACGATAACGGCTGAAACATGTATGAGGGCTGCTCAGGAAGAAGGTCTCAGGAATGTAAGGATCGGAAATATTCACCTCCTTACATAGATTGATATTCGATGAAGAATAAGCAAAAAATTAAACGACAAGGGAAAGAAAAGGATTCCTTAAAAGAAACCCGGATCACCATATGTACTAATGTGGAATGCAAATTAAGGAAAGCTGGCTGTAAAGGTTTTGAAGGATGCCCTGGATATAAGGGGAAATAAATCAGGTGACATCCTTTCCTTTAAACCGTTCCTTATAAGCCTCATAATCAGTAATAAGTCGCTGGTATTCTTCAGACATCAATGGCGATGAGATAATGAAATCAGCCGAGGCCCGATTGCAGGCTACAGGAATGTTCCAGACAACAGCAAGACGTAAGAGTGCTTTTACATCCGGGTCGTGCGGTTGCGGCTCAAGAGGATCCCAGAAAAAAATCATAAAATCAATATTTCCTTCTGCGATCTTCGCTCCTATTTGCTGGTCACCACCTAAAGGCCCACTTTGAAGCTTAATAACCTCGACCCCGAGTGTCTGTTCAAGCAGTTTACCAGTTGTTCCTGTCGCATACAGTTTATGTTGTACCAAGAGATCTCTATTAAATCTTACCCATTCCAAAAGATCGCGCTTTTTATTGTCGTGTGCTATGAGGCCAATCCTCTTCTGAATACTCATTTCTAACTTTTTATAAGCCTTTTCCATCTGAGGGTTTCTCCTTTCTTAAGAAGGCATTGTTATCCTTCAGATCAAACAATAGCTTTCAGATTTTAGGAAGATTTTGAATCTTCTGGAGAACCTCGGCTGCCCTGTCATTCGTTGGGTCAAATTTGATTGCCTTTTCTAAAGTACTTTTTGCCCTTAAGGTAAAGCCAAGCCTGAAAAAAATATTCCCCAGTTCTGCCAGATAATCGGCATTGGAGGGATCAATGCCAAGCGCCTTCTCGATTGCCCAGCCTGCCTCTTTGATCTTACCGAGCTTATTCAGAGTTAATCCATGATAGTAATGGTATTTTGCCACAGAGCTGTCAAGAAAGACAGCCTGATTAAAAAGATCTGCTGCCTGAGCAAAATTATTTTTCTTATATTCGCTCACAGCCTCCTGGAATTTTGCCTTTGCACGCTCAGCACTGGAAATAGTGCGTTCGGATTTCGGGGAAAGCTGACGGTCATATTCTCTTTTCTTTTCAGGATCAGAAAGAGCTTTGTATGCCTGGTTTATGAATGTAAAAATTCTATTGAGCTTATCTTTGAGAGCACTCGACATAAGATAAGGATATCCGTCAGGATGAAATTCCTTGACTTCTCTATAGTATGCCTTTTTTATCTCATCTTGTGTTGCAGACTCTGTAAGGTCAAGAATTCCGTAATACCCCATCTTTTTATATTTGCTGTAAGTATCCTCGATCTTTTTGATAACCTCCTGGGGTATCTCTGGGGCATCCTCACCTGCTCCCTTGCTTTCTGTTATTTCAATGATTCCTGTGTGGAAAAAGGCACAGATGGTCTTCATGGTCTGGAAAGAATCTACCAGTGAGATGGAAAGTATCTCCTGGATCGTTCGACTGCCATTTATGAAGGAAAGAATAGTCTTATCCGAATCGTCAAGTTGTATATCCTGCAATACATCCATAGGATCAGTGCGGTAGTTGGGTATTACATCCATAGATAGACAGATATTTCTTATATGTACAGGGCTATTTATTCTCTTTATTCCACGATAGATGAGGTCAACAGGATTCAGTTTCATGGATATTACTTCCTCTGTAGGGATCGTGTTTTCTGTAAATACAAATTCACCATCCTCCCATTGAAAGAGGCTCATGATAATCTTGTCAACCTGATGCCTTGCTGCCCAGATAATATCTATTGGTTTCAGATAACCAAGTTCAACAAAAACCGCTGCTTGTGTTTTTCCTGTCCTCTTTGTGAGATCAACTGATTGATAATACTGGTCAACAGTGATTTTGCCAGATTTGAGCAGGATCTCTGCAAGACTGTCCTCTTCCTGATTGGATATGGCGTATACAATATCCCCGTCTTTTATATATACCTTTTTCGAGATGGGATCATTTTTGATTTCGAGTATTCCTGTTTTTTTACTCCTCCGGATTTCGAGAAGATTATCGGAGAGTGAATACTCTTTTAAAGAACCTGTGTCCGGTATCATCTTGATTTCGGGCCCGGGAATTCCGGTCTGACAACCTGCCCCTCTGCACCAAGAGGACTGCTTTCCTTACCGTCAAATACCACTTTGATACCACCTGCGTTACCAATTTTCAGGGGAAAATTGTTCCTTGCAATCCACTTCGCAGATTCTCCTGTCTTCAGCAACATCTCTTTTAATTCCCCTCTTTCGTATTTATATTGAAAGAGAACTTTAACCACTGAGGCACAGAGACACTGAGAATAAGAACAAATATTTCTTTTATTTATTACAAACAAAAAAAAACTTGAATATATTAATATTTTTTCCTTTTTTATGGCTTCTTTTTTTATATGTCAATCTCCGTGCCTCTGTGTCTCTGTGGTTATTAGAATGCTTTTCAACTTTTTTACGAAAGAATCTTTAATTCTTTA
>VGWY01000008.1 GCA_016873575.1 Nitrospira sp.
ACACATGGCGCCAACTGTTGTGGGATCGCCACCACCGTCGTCGAGTGTTAATTTTACCCGACAAATCCCGCACATGCCGGCTGAACGTCCCCACAGGATCTTTTGGTCTTTATCTTTGATGGATGCCATTGTTCTTCCTATTTGAGGTGTTTCTCTTATTGCTAACGGCCTAAATAACCCACGCAGGTAACCACCTTCGCAAACCCGACAAAGGCTATTCTGCGTCGGGTTGATTGAAGTTATGAGAAGTCTTTCTAATTCATCTTGGATTTGACGATGAATTTTATTTTCGAATTAGTTGCCTCAAGGACTTCGATTATCATTCCTCTAAAACCGATTTCTTTTGACTCAGTCAAATCATACGTTAATTCATGGAAGAAAGCCGGACGTGCAAAATTGTCTTTATATTCCCGGTATTGAACCTTGATTGTATCTTTTGATTTGCCATTATAAACGAGTTCCTGCTTAAAAGAACCTTCTTTGTATTTAGTTATTTTCCCTGATGGTTTTAGGAGACCTGATATCTTCTTAGGCCAAGCAAGAACGTAGAAATAATTGCAACCTGTAATGCCATAAAAATCATTCGTGGCATTGCTCACTATGCAATTTTGCTCAGGAAAAGTATCTGACGCATAAATTAAATCTCCGCTATCTATTGTACCGTACAGCGTCCAGTCGCTGCCCTCGTTTATTGGTGGAAATTTTGTAACCATACCCGTGATACCCACATAATCCGGCGGCTGATATGACTTAACAGCCTTGTAGCCATCATAAATTATGGCTGTTGCATCGACTATTATTAGCATGGCTTCCCCGACATTTTTCCCCTGAATTTGGCCGATATCATAGGTCGCCAAATCAATTATTTCGAACTTTGGCATATTATGTCTGACAACTTGATATGTCGGCATACAACCAATACAGATAAATAGAGCAGCTATAAAAATAAATTTCTTCATCGGGATACCCCCTTTCTAAAAATAGTTTTTTTATTTGTCTCATATTTAGTTCCATAAATTTTATTTGAAATCATTATAAATGTCTCCAGACAGACAGTCAATCTATTTGTCTCTCTGTTTTTAAGAGCGGAAATAAGCATTATTTTTAACATCACGAAAAAATTTTTCTACAAGATTCCCATTATGTTATTTCTCATCTATAAATTTAAAGGTCATGCTGTTAACTTCACCTCCTACAAAGAGAGTGTGCCGATATCTTGAAATATGTGAGAATTAACGATTGAAATATGCAATAAAAGGGCGAGATGTTTTAACTCGCCCTATACAGATTTGCGAGATAATTTTATTTCAATTTCTTCACAAGTTCCTCTATTGGAATTGCAGGTAATGTAAGGATCCGTACAGAACCTCTCGATCCGATCTCCGTGGATGCCTTCATAATAGTCAGATTATCTGGCGCCTCAACGATATTCACAAAATCATAAGGACCTAACACAGCAAACTGCTCTTTGACCTTTACCCCCATAGCCTTCAATTCCTTGTCGACTTCAAAGATTCTTGAAGGTTTCTGTTTGAGGGTCTTCCTCCCTTCATCGGTTAACTTGCTGAGAATTACATAATATGCCATTTGCCTAACCTTCCTTTCTTTAAAACTATTATTCAATCATTACTTTTTTCTCTTTTTTCTTAGCTTCTTCAGTTTTTGGTATTCTTATCTCCAGTACCCCATCTTTGAATTTTGCAGATGCCTTTTCCGTCTGGATCTCTGCAGGGAGACTGAATGAACGTTTGAAAGAACCATAGGAACGTTCAAGACTGTAATAATCCTTTTTCTCAACCTTTTCCTCTTTCTTCTTCTCTCCAGAAATGGTTATGGTATCTTTAGTCAGACTTACATCAATATCTTCTTTTTTCATCCCGGGCAATTCTGTCTTAACCACTACATCATCGCCTTCTGTAAAGATATCCATGGATGGAGAGACTTCTTCTATTTCAGGCATCCTCAACCTTGGCATCCAAGATGGTAGCAATGAAAAGGGTCTCCTGAAAATATCTTCAAACCGTTTTTCCATCTCTTGAAACCGTTTTTCCATCTCTTGAAAGGGTGATAGAGCTTTTGTTGGTTCAACTTTTAACAATTCTTTTTTCTCTTTCTTTGCCATAAAACATCTCCTATCTTTTTAGTGTTGACCCCCTTGGTAGAGGATATTTCTTAATATCTATTTTTAGTAATTATTCGTGGTCTTGCTTTTGTTTAAGTTTTTTAATGCTTCTTTTAGATGCCTTTTTCTTTTTTAATGAAGAAGATGATTCTGCTTCGAGTTTTTCTTGTTTTCCATATCGTGCTATGACAATCCTCTCTGCTTCAAACCAGTTGTCGACGTCACGACCTTCCGCTTTCCCACTTTTATCATAAAGTTCATATGCCACTTTTGATATCTCGTTATACAAGTCCATTTTATCCCTCCTTTCTCTTTATATTTTTTTCGTAACCCTATCGGCTTAACTATAGCATTTTATCCCTAACTTTATATGATTGTCATAATAGCGCACGTTAATAAAGTCCTGTGATTAACGGATTATTGATTTGCAGTCGTAAGATTGCATTGAGAGGTGAGCTTTGAAAATCATACTTTCAGGAAGGTATATAGTGTAAGCGTATATGTTATTTAACTATTGGGTAACCAGCTTCTTTCCACGCCTTCAGACCACCAATCATATTTATCGCTTTTTTATACCCGAGGTCATTCAATGATTTAGTTGCCAACGGGCTTCTCAGGTCAAGACCACAATAGACGATAATCTTCTTGTTTTTATCAGGTACAATTAAATGAACTTTAAAATCCAAACTTCCACGAGATATATTGATTGCCCCTGGAATATGCCCTGTTTCGTATTCTTCTCTATCTCTCACATCAAGTAATATTATTTCTTCCCTGTTATCAATCATTTTTTTAACTTCATCAATAGACACCTCATTTATTGCAGCTTTTGCTTCTTGTACAACCTGTTCTGGAGTTTTATCGACAGCATGTACAATAGATGCAGAATAAAGTACAAAAAAAGTAATTACTAAAAAGATGCTTATTTTTGTTTTCACAGTTTCTCCTTCTGCTTTTACAGTATTACACATATGGTAGCTATTATATGAGGGTTTGTAAATAACTGCCCGGAAAGCCCTTTCCCGTTTGTTGATTTCCAAAGCAAAATATAATTTTATACACTACAGACAGAAGCTGGTTATTTTGATAATGGTACTTATAATATCTCCAAGAATCTGAGCACAGACATTGTCGTTGATAAAGATGCTGCAATAGCTACTGGTGATATTATTAATACGTTAAAAGCGCTTCCAGTAACTGGTAAGGATAAGTCAAGAATCAACAAGGCTATCAGGTATCTTAAGAATATTCAAAAAAGGGTTATAGTTAATGATCAGGACATCGAGAAAAATATTCATAAAATATTAAAGGCCATAGATTCAATGCTTTCTGTCAGAAGTATTGACACATCAACCATACGGTTAATGATGGATGAACTTCTTAAGGTATTTGAGGGCAGATATTATCTTAATGGCATTGATAATAAAATTTGAGGATGATCTACTTCTGATATGAACTGATCCATTCGTCGCTCGTTGGTCTTTTAAGGAAAAAACCCTCTTTCGTATTTATATTGAAAGAGAACTTTAACCACTGAGGCACAGAGACACTGAGAATAAGAACAAATATCTCTTTTATTTATTACAAACAAAAAAAAGCTTGAATATATTAATATTTTTTCTTTTTTATGGCTTCTTTTTTTATATGTCAATCTCCGTGCCTCTGTGTCTCTGTGGTTATTAGAATGCTTTTCAACTTTTTTACGAAAGAATCGGAAAAAATTTAAGGAATACATATAAAACCCTGTTCTATAAAAGGAATAATTGCAAAGGGGGTGTAACATATGCATAACTTATGCATGCTGTTGACTTACTCCTGTACTTGTTGTATTTTCTAACCAATATGAAAAAACGATTGATAGAACTTATTCTTGAAAAGGCATTTAAATACAGTGAGGAGCCTGTTTTCAGGCTCGTATCAGGCAGGATGAGCAACTACTATTTCAACTGCAAGGCTGTGACACTTTATCCTGAAGGCATGTATCTTATTGGAAATATAATATTTGATTTCATAAAAGACCTTGACGTAAGGGGTATCGGCGGCCTTACCCTCGGTGCTGATCCTATCGCATATGCAGTAGCATATACCTCCTATCTGAAAGGGAAACCTATCGAGGCATTTGTCGTCCGCAAAACAGCAAAATCACATGGCACAATGCAGTGGATTGAAGGAAATGTTAAAAAAGGTGATAGGGTAGTAATTGTCGATGATGTTATCACAACCGGGAAGTCAACTATAGAGGCGATCAACATGGCAAAAGAGGAAGGACTCGATATCATCAAGGTCATTGCCCTCATAGACAGGCAGGAAGGCGGTCGGGAAGCTATCGAAGCCTTAGGTTATAAACTCGACTCAATTATCACAAGAGACGATGTGATGGAGCTTTATAGAGCAGGCAGGACATAGCATTTTCGCTCACTCTCAAATGCCATGTCCTGCCTAAACAAAATTAATTTCGGTTAATGCCTCTCGGCCTCCCACAACCGCGGATCAAGGGCATCTCTTAACCCTTCGCCAACGAGGTTGTAGCTTAGAACAGTTATCAATATTGCAAGTCCTGGATAGAGGGAGAGCCACCAGGCAACCTCTATATTATCCTTCCCTGATGTTAAAATGTTCCCCCAGCTTGGCTCTGGTGGCTGCACACCGAGTCCAAGAAATGAGAGTCCTGATTCAATCAGTATCGCACCTGCTACACCAAATGTTGCAGCAACAAACACAGGAGAAAGTGCATTTGGAAGGATGTGTCTGAAAATAAGCTTCGTATCACTCGCACCAAGGGCTCTGGCAGCACCGACAAAATCCCTTTCCTTTAATGTCAGGAATTCTGCCCTTACAAGCCTTGCAACATCCATCCAGCCTGTAATGCCTATTACGACCATTATCGTAAATATGTTCGGTTCGAGGATTGCAATGACAGCAAGGATAAGGAAAAAGGTCGGGAATGCAAGCATGATGTCCACGAATCTCATCAGTATTGCATCCACTTTCCCTCCATAAAAGCCTGCGATTGAACCGATAAAAATCCCGATGAGGATTGCGATACCTACTGCAACAAAACCAACCTTTAATGAGACCCTGCTTCCCCATATTATCCTTGAAAGAAGATCCCTTCCGAGTTCATCAGTCCCGAGAGGATGTGTCTTGCCAGGGGGAGAAAGTACATTGTGGACATCTATTGCTGTAGGGTCTTGTGGTGCTATAAAGGGTGCGAGCAGGGAGATAGTTATTAGTGAAAGTACTGTAAATGCACCTATCACAGAAAGTCTGTTTCTTGTGAATCTCTTTCCTATAACCCTAAAAAGTCTCATATATAGATCAACCTATTTTGCCTAAATGAATTCCCCCATATCAAAGTTGTGAGGTATCAAGTTTGTCATTCCGCACTTGATGCGGAATCTCTGTGCACACAGTAATCCATTTCCTTTTCCTCTGGATTCCTGCTTTCGCAGGAATCGACATGAGCCTTTGGCTCACAAAGAAACATAAAAATGTCATACCTGCGGAAGCAGGTATCCAGTCTCTTTTCATATCTGGATTCCGTGTCAAGCACGGAATGACAGACTCTATTTTCGGGTCAATGACATATTCTTTCGATTTAAATGTCAATTTTTAATTTTGCATTTTGCATTTTTAATTTACTTTTTCACCCTTACCCTCGGATCTACCAGTGCATATGATATATCTGCAACGAGATTCCCAAACAGTGTAAGAACCGCACCTATTACAAGAATCCCCATTATTGTTGGGTAATCTCGTGACATAGTTGAAGAATAAAAAAGCTGTCCCATACCCGGTATAGCAAAGATTGTTTCGAATATGACGCCCCCACCTATGAGCCCCGGTACAGAAAGACCAAGGATTGTAACAATCGGCATGAGGGCATTCCTTAGGGCGTGTTTGAGGACAACCTTAGATTCAGTCAATCCCTTTGCCATTGCTGTCCTGATATAGTCCTGTCTTATAACCTCAAGCATGCTCGAACGGCTGTAACGGCTTAATCCTGCAATCCCACCGAATGCAGAAACCCCGACAGGAAGGATCAGGTGTTTTATCCAGTCCCATAATCTCTCAAGATGTCCCATCTCTGATACATCTATGCTCTGAATACCTGATATTGGCAGAATGCCCATATTTACACCAAAGAGTATCATGAGCAGAAGCGCAAGCCAGAAGGTAGGGGTTGAAAAACCAATAAAGACAAAAATCGTAGAGAGCTTGTCAAACAATGAATATTGTTTTGTCGCGGAAATAACACCGATGGGGATTGCAAGAATAAAGATAAGTATTAAGGAGAGGATATTAATGGTTAAGGTTATGGGGATCCGCTCGACAATCTTATCAATGACTTTTCTGCCATCAACAAATGACTTACCGAAATCAAGTTTTACAAATCTTTTAATCCAGTCAATATATTGGATATGCAGTGGTTTATCGAGGCCGTAGAGCTTTTTTAAATTCTCCCTTGCCTGGGCAGATGCCTTGAGTGACATTTCTGTCTGAACCTCAACAGGGTTTCCAGGTGCAAGATGAATAACAGCGAATGTTATAAGGGTAATGCCAAAGATGAGTGGAACCATTACAAGGAGTCTTTTTGCTATATAAGAGAGCATTCGTTTTAAGAGAACACCTCCTTTGAAAACTATTTTAGCGTATAACTCTATTTACTTCCAATAGTAGGTTAAAATAATAAAACCCTATATGATTTAAAGGAATAATATTTGGATGAAATTTTACCTTATCAGTCTTGGATGTGCAAAAAACCTTGTTGATAGCGAGAACATCACAAAATGTCTTTTAAGATATGGATATGGTATCACGGACAACATTGAGGAAGCCTCTCTAATCATAATCAACACATGCGGCTTCATCCAGGATGCAAAAAAAGAGTCTATTGACACTATCCTCACCACACTTCAAGAAAAACCGAAAGACGCAAGGCTTGTGGTATATGGCTGTCTCGTTCAAAGATATAGAAAAGAGCTTGAGAATCTCATACCAGAGGTAGACCTTTTTTTGCCTATTCTTTCTTATGCAGATTTTGCAAAGGAGATAAAAAGAAGTTTTCCTCCTCAGAGGGAATTTCAAAATAGTTTACAAAAAAGGATTTTCTTTACCCCTCCTTCGTATACCTATATAAAGATTGCTGAAGGATGCAGAAACCTCTGTTCTTACTGCACCATACCCCTCATAAGGGGTCCCTTAAAGAGTTTTCCTGTTGAAGATATTGTATCTCAGGTAAAGGATGCCCTCGATAAAGGTGTTTATGAAATAAATCTTATTGCCCAGGATGTAACTGTATATGGAACTGATATATATGGGAAGCCATCTCTCGATGCTCTTCTCGAAAGCATAGTATCCCTTGAAAGGGATTTCTGGATACGACTTCTCTATCTCTATCCACAGAGGATCTCTCCTGAACTTGTAAAAATCATTCAATCTGACCCTCGTATCGTAAAATATATGGATATACCTATTCAGCATGTGAATAACCGCATTTTAAAACAAATGAACAGGAGCTACACAAAGGAAATTCTCATTCAGAAGATTGAAATGCTCAGAGAGAGAATCCCTTCAATTGCTCTCAGGACATCCCTGATCGTTGGGTTTCCTACAGAAAGTGAAGATGATTTTCAGGAAATGGTTGACTTTGTTCAGCAGATCCAGTTCGACCATCTTGGTGTTTTTGAGTATTCCCATGAAGAGGACACAAATGCTTTTTCTCTGAGACCAAGGGTTTCTTCTCCTGTAAAGCGAAAAAGGAGGAGGATTCTTATGGATATTCAAAAGAAGTTGGTAAAATCTAAAAATAAGGCATTAACAGGCAAAATATTCCCTTGCCTGATAGAGCTTCCTGTTGATGAATATGGCAGTGTCTGGACAGGGAGAATGTATTCACAGGCCCCGGAGGTTGACGGTATTGTATATGTTACAGGCTACAACGAAGTTATGGGAAAGGTTGTCAATATAAGGATAAAGAGTTTTAAGGATTATGATCTACTCAGTGAGTGTGTTTAACAAATGTTATTCATATGTGGATCAACAACGGGCAGAGCATGGTATTTGAGCGGATTGTCGATGCGACCCCTCGGATATTCATGAGGGGACTGTCCCAGATTTACGGACGAAACGAAGTGGAGTCGTAGAATCGGGACTGTCCCCGAAGTAAAATCCTATGTCCTGCCTGAAAAGCATACTTTTATGAATAATCCCTTAAATACTTGCCGGTATATGAACCTTCCACATGGATTATCTCTTCCGTGGTCCCCTCAAAAATAATCCTGCCCCCTTTTTCTCCACCTTCAGGGCCTAAATCTACAATCCAGTCTGATGCCTTAATAACATCAAGGTTATGCTCGATAACAAGAACGGTATTCCCTGAATCAACAAGCCTTTGAAGAACATTGAGAAGTGCAGTAACATCCCTGAAATGAAGTCCAACTGTCGGTTCATCGAGGATATAGAGGATGCCCCTAATCCCCCCTCGCCCCCCTTTAGCAAAGGGGGGATGGGGGGATTTATCGTGGGGTGACGATTTTAGTTCCGCACAGATTTTCAATCTCTGTGCCTCACCACCTGAAAGTGTTGTTGCAGGCTGGCCGAGCCTGATATAACCGAGGCCGATATCTTTCATGAGTGACAGCTTATTTTTTATCTGTGGTATATCAGAAAAGAGGGCCATTGCTTCATCTACGGTCATGTTCAGAACATCTACGATATTTTTGCCTCGATACGTAATACGCAGAGCTTCAGATTTATATCTCTTCCCACCGCATTCTTCACATTTTATGTAAAGATCCTCAAAGAAATACATCTCTAACCGTTCGTATCCACTCCCCTTACATTTTTCACACCTGCCACCTGATACATTAAAGGAGAAGTATCCCGGACCATACCCATAGGCCTTTGCCTCTGCCTGCCCGGCGAAGAGCTTTCTTATAGGGTCGAAAATCTTTAAATAGGTCAAAGGATTTGAACGTGGACTTCGTCCTATGGGAGACTGGTCTATGAGCTTGACCCCCTTGAGATACCCTTTCCCTTCAATCTTTTCATATGGCAAGGAGGGCTCGCGTTCAATCTTGAATTCTCTGGCTAATGTCCTGTACAGTGTTTCCACAATAAGACTGCTTTTGCCTGAACCTGAAACTCCTGTGACCGTCGTCAGGGTCTCAAGCGGTATCTGAAGATGAACAGATTTCAGGTTGTTGCCTGTGGCACCGTAGAGAATAAGTTTTTTATTCGATTGAAGTCTGATGTATGAATTCCGGTGCCTGAATGGATATTCTATTGTATCTTTCCCCTGTATATAACGTGATGTAAGGGTATCTGTCTTGAGGAATTCGTCTTTCGGGCCTGAAAAGACAACCTCTCCACCCAGATGACCGCCTCCCGGGCCTAATTCAACTATCCAGTCTGCAGACTTGATAATTTGCCTGTCATGTTCGACAACAAGGATCGTGTTCCCAAGTCTTGAAAGCTCTGACATAATGTTTGCAATAATTTCTGTATCCCTTGCATGGAGCCCGACAGTAGGTTCATCAAGCACATATAATGTCCCTGTTAAAAAAGACCCGAGCTGGTTTGAGAGGTTAACCCTCTGGTATTCACCACCAGAAAGTGTCCTTCCATCACGGCTCAGGCTGAGATAATCAAGACCCACTCGCTGGAGGAACCCGAGTTTCATACGAATCTGCCTTAGGATCTCCTTTGCCATATCCCTTTGAAAAGGTGAAATATCCAGATTTTCAAAAAGCGTGATGGTATCTGATATCGGTATTCTACAAAGCTCTGTAATATCAAATCCTGATAGTTTATATGCAAGAGCTTCTTCCCTCAGCCTCTTGCCATTACATTGCGAACAGGTAACAGGTCTCCTGTATCGGCTCAGGAATACCCTTACATGGAGCTTGTACCTTCTGCCTTCCATATCTTCAAAGAAATCATCTATTCCGTAAAAACTGCTGCCTCCCTTGAAAAGCACCTCTTTTTCTTTCTCGGAAAATTCAGAGTATGGTTTATTGATATCAAAGTTTTCTTTACGGGCATTCTTGATCAGTTGTCCCTTCCACCACCTGTATGCGGGCTTATTCCATGGCTCAACAGCTCCCTCTGACAATGAGCGCATCTTATCAGGAATGATTAAATCTTCATCATATTTAAGCATATTGCCAAATCCCTTACACATAGGGCAGGCTCCAACCGGATGATTGAAGGAGAAAAGAAGGGGATATGGTCGGGGTAATTCGATATTACATTCATCGCAGGCATTTTCTGATGAAAAAACGTGAGGCGTGAGGCGTGAGGCGTGAGGCGTAGTTGAACGATTTGAACCATTTATAATAATAACTTTTATTTTTCCATTGCCTTCTCTCCACGCCATCTCTACGGAGTCTGATAGTCTCGATTCATCCTTTATCGCAAGTCTGTCGAGAACAATGTCGAGTTTCGAGTTTCGAGTTTCGAGTTTCGAGTTAATGTCTACTACCTCACCATCAAGCCAGACCCTGTAGAAGCCTCGTTTTTTTAGTTCATCTATTGACTCCTTTGTCTCAAAGGCTATAATTGCCTTTTCGCCTGCATGTTTTTCTATAAGTTCAGAAACCACCTGAGAAGGATCCCACATCATTATTTCCTTACCACAAGCAGGACAGTAGGGGGTTGATATTTTCGAATACAGGAGCCTGAAGAGGTCATAAATCTCTGTCAGTGTCCCAACAGTTGAACGCGACCCGCGTACAGGATTCTTTTGTTCAAGTGCTATTGCCGGCCTTATATTATGAATTGCGTCAACATCAGGCCTGTCAAGTTTTTCAAGAAAAAGTCTTGCATATGTTGAAAGAGATTCGATGAATCTCCACTGACCTTCAGCAAAGATTGTGTCAAAGGCTAAGGAGGATTTTCCCGAACCAGATACCCCTGTTACTGCTATGACCTTGTTATGAGGCAGGCTGAGGTTAATGTTTTTGAGGTTATTCTGTTTAGCACCTTCGATTATCAGTTTTCTTTCGGACATCCTGATATTTTAACTGAAAATGCAATTTAAAATAACCACAGAGGGCACGGAGAACACCGCTAAGAAGAATTATAAAAACTTGACACTTTATATGTCATTATATGTCATTCCCGCTTGTCGGGAATCTTTCTGGAAGTATCATTAATTAAGGAGTTAAGCAGGATGTTCTGAAGAAAGATTCTGGACAAGCCAGAATGACAGAACAAATAAAAACTGTCAAAATGAGAGTTAATGAATGCTTATAAAACTACTTTTCAATTTAAATACGAAAGAGGGGAAAATAGTCAGAGAAATTTACACAAAAACCTCTTTTAAAACTATATTGAAACCATTGAGGGTTTCTGATTTTACTTCACCTTCACCCGTAACAGCAATAACAGGTTCAAATTTACCTTCTTTATTAACAAACACCTCTATCTTCTTTTGTATTGGGTCAACTATCCAGTATTCCTTTACACCACTTTGTTCATATGTGTCTTTTTTAATCCTAAGGTCATAGTAGGCGGTTGCAGGTGACAGGATTTCAATTACAAGATCAGGTGGACCTTCAATCTTTTTTTCACTGATGATGCTAAGTCTCTCATTTGTGATAAATATAATGTCAGGCTGATAGGTTTCTGTCTCGGAGAAATAAACATCTATAGGTGCAATGTATATTTTCCCTAAATTTTTATCTTCAATGAATTTTTTAAGTTTAAAGAATATATTTCCTAAAATATCCTGATGATACGGTATTGGTGATGGTGTCATAACAAGTTCTCCTCTTATAAGTTGATATGGTGCACCTTCAGGGAGTCTTTTATAATCTTCATATGTGTAGGTTTTCTTTTTCTCTATCTGTAAAGTGGTCGGCATTATATCTCCTTGAATATATTATAGGTGGTGTGATGATCTTTTACAATCCGAGTAAATATTAGTGTAGTGTCACTCAAATATAATTCATAAAATCTCCCCTAACCCCTGGTTTAGCAAAGAGGGGTATTTTCGGGTTAATGACAGTCTATGTAAAGCATTTTCTGTTACACTACATTAGTAGTTCTTATTGTTATTACAGTCTATCCTGTATATTTCTCCAGCAACCCTTGATCCGGTATTACCAAATGCGGATGCACGAAAACATGGCGTTTGGTTAGCGCCATCGAGTCTGATATCTTGTTCAGTGCAATAACTGAAGGCTAATCCAGTGCCAGGTCTGAAACCTGGGAGAACAGCCTGAATTGCTGCTATATTATCGTTATCAGCCGCACATACTCCTAACGATGCAGTATATTGTCCCCTTTCCGAAAAAAACTGTTCCTCAAGGAGTCTTAACGATTCGAGATTACTGAATGCCTCTGTCCGTGTTGCCCTCGTCTGCTGACCGATATACGCAGGGATTGCAATCATTGCAAGGATACCGATAATTGCTACCACAATGATTAATTCAGTCAGTGTTACCCCTCTGTTGTTCCCCATGGTATTTCCCTCCTTTGTCATCAAAGTTTATGAATAATCTTCATTAAGTTTTATCTTCTGTAAATCCGACCATCTTGTCAATAATAAAAACAGGCCGTTTTCTTGACTCATCAAAGTTTCTCCAGAGATACTCACCCAATATTCCAAGCATCAATAACTGGACTCCTGAAACCAAGAGTAAAACTACCATTAAGGACGCCCATCCCTCTATGGCCTGAGCAAAAAACAGCCTGTTTATAATAACGACAATAGCGTAAATGAATCCGAAAAATGCTAAGAGGATACCTGCAACTGAGATCAGGCTTATCGGGAAGTAAGAAAAAGAGACAAACGTATCTATAAAGAGTTTGATTTTTTTACCCAATGTCCATTTTGATAGTCCCTTATATCTCATGCCTTTTTCATAGCTTATCACTGTCTGATGAAATCCGCTCCAGAGGATGAGCCCGAATATTGAGGTATTCTTCTCTTTCATGTCTTTGATGGCATTCACTACCTTTCTGTCTATCAAGAAGACATCAGTTCCCATCCGGGGCATATTCTTCAAGGCAAACCTTCTTACTAAATGATAATAGAGAGAGGGGAAAAATCTCCCTGTTTGTTTTTCCCATTTTCTGACACCGATAACGACATCATATCCACTCGCCCATTGTTCTATAAGTTGCAAGATTAATTCGGGTGGGTCCTGGAGATCAGCAGAGATAAAGGTGACCGCATCACCTTTTGAATGGATAAGTCCTGCCATACAGCCAGCATGGCTTCCGAAATTCCTTGAAAATCTCAGGGCCTTTATACGATTATCCTTTGCTGATAGCTCCTGTAACAGATTGAAGGAATTGTCTGAAGAACCGTCATCTATAAAGATAAATTCAAAATGGTGGGTTGATGAATCTGCAATACCTTTGAGGCGAGTATAGAGGGCAGGGATATTTTCTTCTTCATTATAGCTTGGGATTATGACTGATATAATGGCCATACAATTTCTAACGCTTTTTTAATAACTTAGCCGGTACCCCAGCTACGACAGAATAAGGCTCTACATCCTTTGTGACAACAGCGCCGGCGCCAACAAGTGAGCCTTCTCCTACAGTCACACCGGGTAATATCACTGCATTTGTCCCTATGTCGCTTCCCTTGCATATCCTTACTGGTTTAATCACAAGGTCTGTCTGGATTATCGGAAGGTCTCTCGGGTCACCTGTGTGTTCTGAACCGAGAACCTTTGCTCCCGGTCCCCAGCCAACATAGTCTTCAATAGTAAGTGCCCTTGCATCAAAATAACTGTAGGGTCCGATCCATACCTTATTGCCTATCTTACAATAGCCGTCTATTCTGCCCTGAATGAACGTGTGAGAACCTATGAAGACACCGTCTCCTATCTCTATGGTTTCGGGATGGAGGAATGAAACCTGTGAAGAAATGGTGACGTCAGTTCCAAGGCTCCTGAACAGGCTTTTAATAATAATCTTTCTCAAGAGAAAATCAAATTTTGTTTCACCTGCTTTGAATCTTTCATAAAGAGATATGCATTCCTCATAGGTAAAGGTATCAGTTACATACCGGCTGAACTCCGAGAGAAAAACCGGGTCTTCCTTTATCTCTTTTGACCCAAAGACTGCCTTGACAAATTGTTCCATTTTATCCATATCCCATGATCTCCTTGATAGAGTCAATGACAAATGATTGCTCCTCGATACTCATTGCTGGATACAGGGGTAAAAGGAGGGTATTCATTGCTATTTTTTCGGTATTGGGGAGCGGGACTCTTGAGAAACCTTTATAACAGGGCTCCATATGGATTGCCATGATTCCTCTTCGTGTAGCTATTGCTTTTGCAAGGAGTTTTTCCATGAGGATATCTCTTGACACAGGAGACGAATCAAGGATTTCTATCCAGTAAGATTGATAGTTGTGATATATATAATCAGGGATTTCGGGAACCCTGATATGCTGTATTTCTGACAGAGCTTTATTATAAAATTCTGCAATCTGCCTTCTTTTTTCAAGGATAAAGAAAAGTCTTTTAAGCTGGACGATACCTATTGCAGCCTGAATGTCCGTCATTCTGTAATTATATCCTATCTCATGATAGGATTCTATCATAACCTTATCAGCTTTATGCCTTTCAATATCTGATATTGACATGCCATGATGACGAAACCTCCTGAGTCGTGCGGCAAGTTCTGCATCATCAGTTGTTATCATTCCTCCTTCCCCTGTCGTAATAACCTTGCGTGGATGAAAACTGAAGCATACAATGTTGCCATGTCCGCCAATCTTTTTACCTTTATATGCAGAGCCGATAGCACATGCAGCATCCTCAATCACCCTCAATGAATGTCTTTCAGCGATCTCACGAATCCCGTCTATCTCCGCAGGTAGCCCCATCTGATGAACGGGCATGATGACCTTGGTCTTATTGGTAATCGCTTCTTCGATCTTATTGACATCGATATTGCATGTATCCGGGTTTATGTCCACAAAAACAGGTATTGCACCACAATGAACTACTGAATTGGCAGTTGCTATAAAGGAGAGTGATGGTACAATTACTTCGTCTCCGGCTTTAACACCAGAGGTGGCAAGTGCTGCATGAAGAGCGGTTGTACAGGATGTAGTTGCGATTGCATATCGTGCACCTGCATACCTGGCAAAATCCTCTTCGAACTCAGCAACCCTCGGTCCTTGCGTAACCCATCCGGTATCTATGACCTCGGATACGAGCCTTTTTTCCTCTTCTCCGAGATATGGCTTGGTTATGGGTATCTTCATCTTCATGCCTACCAGTTAAAGACGACATCCTGTTTCATAAGTTCTGAAAGATTATAATTTTGATCTGTGAACCAATCTATATAGCGTCCAATTCCATCGCGTATATCTATCTCTGGCTTGTAACCAAAGAGCCTTTCAGCCTTTGAGATATCAGCATAATGTCTCATGACATCACCCGGTCGTTTTCGCTCATAAACTGGTTTGAGATTCTTCTTACCGAGTTTTTCTCCTATTATGTTTGCAAGGTCGCTTATACTGACTTCCTTTCCTCTTGCTATATTAACGGTCTGGCCAATCATATCATCACATTCCGATGCCATAATAATCCCCCTCACAGTGTCAGATATATAGGTAAAGTCTCTTTTCTGGGTTCCGTCTCCAAATATAATGGGTGGCATATTATTTAAGACCCGGAGGACGAATTTTGGTATAACCTCACCATAGGCACCCTCAAAATGCTCTCTGGGACCATAGGTGTTAAATGGCCTGACAACCATTGATTTAAGTCCGTATGTCCTGTAATACGCAAGGGTATACAACTCACCAGCAAGTTTGCTCGCACCATAAACAGTTGTTGGCTCAAGTGAATGATCCTCGGTCATCGGGACACTCTTTGCAGTCCCATAAACCTCTGAGGATGATACATAAATAAAACGTTTTACATTATTTTCCATGCTTGCCATACAGAGATTCAGTGTTCCTGTCGCATTGACCTCATGATTTGTTTCAGGGTCTTTTATGGATACCCTGAGACACTGAACTGCGAGGTGATAGACGACGTCAATCTCCTTCGTTATCTTTCCCAAAAGAGTTTTATCTCTCACATCACCTTCGAAAATCGTTACGAATGGATTCTGTAAATGCTGGCTCAGGTTTTCTTTTTTACCGGAAGAAAAATTATCAAGAACCACTACATGATTATCTTTAGAGATGGCATCAACAAGGTGACTGCCGATAAAGCCTGCACCACCTGTGATAAGGATTTTTTTATCTTTCATATTTTCCACTTCAAAGATTTAGAGTTCAATTTTTCAGCCAAATAATTAGGGCCAAACCTTATTCTTAACATGGGAAACAGACAGTTGATACCGTGACGCCAATTGAGCTTCTTGCCTTCTTTTTTACTTCTTGCTCTATAATGTATCGGCACCTCAACAATTCTACCGCTTAAAACAAGCTGATGGGTAAGTTCGACTGCATCAAAAATAAAATTATTACTCTGCAAGCATATTAGTTTAGGAACCATGCTTCTGGGAAATAATTTATAACACGTTGTTATGTCAGTAAGTTTGGCTCCGAAAAGGATATTGAAAATTTTTGTAAGCACAATACCGCCATAATAATAAATCTTACTGTAAGGGATATTATTCTTTTTAAGGATTCTTGAACCAAAAACGATATCAGCTCTTCCATCAATAACAACCTCCAATAAGCTTACATAATCCTCAGGATCATATTCCAGATCAGCATCCTGTATCAAGATATAATCACCGCTGGCCACTTTTAGTCCCTCTTTTATAGCAGCCCCTTTACCTTCATTTTTTTCTTTCAAAATAATTGTGATCCCATTCCTCAATCCTTTTAAGATTTCTCTGGTATTATCCTTTGAACCGTCATCAACTATTATAATTTCTTTTTCTATCTGATGAGGAAGCTTTATCGTTTTTATTTTTTCTATGATTTCCTTTATTGTATTTTGTTCATTAAAACAGGGAATAATAATTGAAACCTTATGCATTACCCTTTCGCACTGCCTCCAATTTTATTTAAAGAATTCCTCGAAGCTGAGCTTCGGGGTTTCCCAATTATTCCCTCCCCCTTGACGGGGGAGGGTTAGGGAGAGGGTGTTTGACAAAAATTATTTCCAACACCCTCCCCTTCATCCCCTCCCATCAAGGGAGGGGAGATAGTAGATACCTCGCAGCTTGCTGCGGGGTAGTTCATTTAAGCCTTCCTTTCCGTTTTCCTTTATATGTGAATAACATTCATTTATTGCCTTAAGAAACATAATGTGACCATATCCTTCATCATAAAAAGGTAATCGCTTCCAAAATAATTTATCATCACTGCGAGCGGCTCGGAGGAGTGCTGGATATGCCTCTGCATACCTTTTCTTTTGATAAAGAAGCATTCCATAACTATAATTAGCCAATGGATTCACCGGGTCTTTTGATACTGAATCACCCCAGAGGGTAAGAGAATTTTTAAAAACAGGATGTTTCGTATAACTGGAGAACGAATATAGAGCAATTACGAAAAATATAGGAATAAATATGAGAGGAATATATCTATCTGCCTTTCTCATGAAGAGCCAGAGCAAGGCGCTGATTGCAATGAAAAATCCTACAGAGGGTAGATAAGTCCTATGGTCAAGTGACAGGTCTTCCACAGGTATTATGCTCGATTCTATCAAGATTGTTATAAAAAACCAAAATATCCCGAAAGATAAGAGGATTATCTCCCCTTTTTTGTTATGAAGTCCATTTTTTAGCATATATATTGCTGAAGAAAAAATACCGAGTAACAAGAGAAAAGAGGTAATTGTCCTGATCTCAAGAAAGGATTCTGAGAGGCGATAGTATGGAGCCCAGTGTAAATTTACTGGTATGAATAGTGACTTTAAATACCCCACGATAACCCTGAATTGAGTCATGAGATACTCGGGGCTTGATATGACCAAGGTTTGACCTTTTACATTTGCTGTTCCGAGGAAGACACCTGTATAATCGAACAGGTCGAGCCTGCTTAAGGGAATAATGAAAAAAGTAAGGGAAAAAAGAAAAAGATATGCAAGTTCCCTTCGAGTAGTTTTTTTATGGAAAAAAGTCATTTCTGTGAGAGCTATGGTTACAGGAATGGTGAAAGATATCTCCTTGCTCTTCATGGCAAGCACAGTAAAGATAAAGGCAGATAACATATATACGACATAATTTTTTGATTCTAATATGTTCAGTCTTGCTTTGAGATACATGATGATTGTTAATACATAAAAGAATGTTGCAACAGATGCAAATCTTATTGATATGAAATATACCGTTGTGGTCTGAATTGGATGGGATAAGAATAACAGGGCTGCCAAAAACGATATTATTTTTGAGTTATTACCATCATGAGCTGAATTCAAAAAGAGTGGTGTCCGAAAGATGAGCTGAAGCAGGATATAAATAAGGATAGAATTGGCTATATGAATGAATAGATTAAACAGATGGTATCCCTCAACATTCAAACCATTGAGATAATAATTTAATCTAAATGTCAGAAAGCTGATATATCTCGATCCTATTGGCGATACTGTTGTTTGTGAAATCTTAATATTTAAGGCATCGTCTCCGATAAAGGAGTTATGAAAGGACCCTGAATAAATAATAAACCCAATAAGAATGATAAAAAAGATATGAAGTGAGCTGTTATTTTTTATAAAGGCCAATCTATCCTGCATAAAAAGCATTTATTTTATCAGTTATATAATGAATGTCATCGTCTTTGATCTCCGGATAAATAGGCAAGGAGAGAATTTCATTGCATGCTTTTTCAACCTCCGGGAAATCATTGGGTTTGTACCCATACTGTTTGCAGGCATCCTGTAAATGGATAGGCATTTTATAATGAATGCCTGTACCAATTCCTTCACCGGTAAGATACTCCTGAAGCCTGTCTCTCTCTTTAGTCCGCACCACATAAAGATGATAAACATGCTTTCTGTTCTGTGATTCTCCTGGAAGTTCTAAGGGGGTGTCCTTGAGTAAGATATGATATTTTTCAGCAATCTGTCTGCGTAATGCGTTATATGTATCAAGATATTTCAGTTTTATTCTCAGGATCGCAGCCTGTATCTCATCAAGCCTGCTATTATACCCTATGACAGGGTGCTCATACTTTGTCTTATGTCCATGATTCCTGTACAACTTTACCTTTTCAGCAATCTCAGGGTTATTGGTAACGACCATCCCACCTTCACCGTATCCTCCAAGATTTTTCGTGAAATAAAAGCTGAAACATCCTGCATCTCCTATACCTCCACATTTTTTGCTCACAAATCCCCCCTTCCCCCCTTTATATTCCCCCTTAAATCCCCCTTTAATAAATAATCCCCCCTCACCCCCCTTTACTAAAGGGGGGAAGGGGGGATTATCCCTTTTCCAAAGGGGGGTGTGGGGGGATTCGGGGGGATTATTTTGTAACATATATTCAGCGCCATGGGCCTGGCAGGCATCTTCTATAATTTTTATTCCATATTTTTCAGACAGCTCCATAATGGGCTCCATCTCAGCAGACTGGCCATACATATGGACTGGAATGATTGCCTTTGTCCTTGAGTTTATCTTTTTTTCTATTTGAGAGGTATCAATGGTATATGTTTTCGGTTCTATATCAACAAAGATCGATTTCGCACCTGCATGGACAATTGCCTCCACAGTTGCAAAAAAAGTGTTTGGGGAGGTAATGACTTCATCACCTGCTTGAATACCACATGATAATAATGCAAGATGGATGGCCTCTGTGCCTGAGCCAACGCCAATGGCATATTGTGTCCCGCAGTAAGAGGAGAATTCATCCTCTAACGCAATGACATTTGGACCAAGATAAAGATGCATGTCAGAAAAGACAGATTCTATTGCCTGCATGATTTCATTCTTAATCGGCTCAAAACCTGCTCTTAAATCTACCAGTGGGATGTTTTTCATTCTTCCTCCTCCACAGGAAATTATAAACCACAGAGGTCACAGAGGAAAACAAAGAGAGTTACACAGAGACAGAAGACTCTGTGTCCACAACTTTTTTGTATGTTTGTTTTTCTTAACAAATAAAATTCTCTGTGTTCTCTGTGGTTAATCAAATTTTTATTCATACGGAGGCCACATGTATGGTCTTTTGAAAAATCCTGCCACACAGGTAAGCTCATCAACTGTTTTAATAATTTTTGCAGGATTCCCGGCAACAACAGCATTCTCAGGGACATCCTTTGTAACAACCGAGCCTGCGCCTATGAGGCTATTTTTGCCTATTCTCACCCCTGGAAGGATTGTGGAGTTTGCACCTATTCGCGCGAAATCCTCAACGATTGCACCACCCTTACATTCTTTGTATTTCGGACAGCCCATTGGATGTGGATCATCAGTGAATACAACATTTGGACCAACAAAGACATAACACCCAATGGTAACCATTTCCATAAAACAGTTGCTATGGATCCTGCTGTTATCGCCTATTCTATTGCCGAATTCAAGCACAGAGTTTGTCCCGATGCTGACATTATTCCCTATGATATTATCTTCCCTTATAGAAACTCCCTGTCCTGTCTGAAAGTTATCTCCTATCGTGCTCCCGGCATATAGTGTGCTAAAAGGTCTTATATGACCATTTCTGCCTATGGTTAAAAGGAGTTCTCCCCCCTCGGCAGCACCGCGGGGTGGTTTCCCTATAATGGATGGAGGCTCTATTAAAGTACCCTCGCCAATGAGGATATTCGGATATACGAGATTGTTCACAGGGTTATCTTTACCCCACCTTTTTTCATTGATTTATCAATTGCCTCCAATATCCTTACAACCCTTAGTCCTGATTCTCCATTAGTTATTGGATTTTTCTTATTTGATATGCAATCTACTAAGTGTGCAACTGCTGTCTTCAATGCCTCTGAATGGTCTATCTTCGGTGCATACATATCACCAATCCTGTACTGGATGATATTTTGATAGATAAGCTTTTTATCTGCCTTTGTGAGTGTTATCCCTTTATCATATATCTTGAGCTTCTCTGCAGGCTCAAGGTCATCGAAGACGATCATCTTTTTACTTCCACCGATAATAATCCTTCTCATCTTCACTGGGGACATCCAGTTTAAATGAAAATGTGCGATCAGTTCACTCTCGAATCTCACGGTTACATACGCAATGTCTTCTATCCCATTCCCTGTATGGCTTGCACCAACAGCCACCAGGCTTTTTGGTTTCTCAGTGATAACATAATCCATGATCGAGATGTCGTGCGGTGCAAGATCCCACACAACATTGACACTTGATTGAAATAAACCGAGATTTACCCGAACAGAGTCAAAATAGTAGATGTCTCCAATCTCCCCTGATGAGATGAGTTCCTTTATTTTCTTTAATGCACCTGTGTAGATAAATATATGGTCAACAAAGATCATGAGGTTTTTCTTCTTCGCAAGCCCGATCAGTTTCTCACCGTCTTTAACGGTTGAGGTGAGAGGTTTTTCAACAAAAACGTGTTTTCCTGCCTCGAGTGCCTCCCTTGCAAGCTTGTAATGTGTATGTGGAGGGGTAGCAATGGCTATTACCTGAAGTGCTTTGTCTTTGAGAAGGTCTTTATAGTCTGAGGTTGTTGCCACTGAAGGGTATCGGAGCTTTATCCTCTCCAGTTTCTCCCTGTCTAAATCGCAAGCATATGTAATATCTGTATGATGATTTTCACTAAAATTCCTGATAAGATTCGGGCCCCAGTAACCACACCCTATAACACCAACCTTAATTTCTTTCATTTTTCTTTTCCTCTTTCAGTTCAGCCTCAATCTTGGCAATCTCTTCTTTTACAAATGGCTCATCCGGTAATCGTTTTAGTGAATACTGGTATGCAGTGAGGGCATCCTGTAAGCGACCCATTTCATGAAAAGTTTTCCCCAGGGTGACGAGGGACCTTGGATTCTGTCTGTCAGAAACCGCCATTTCTGAAGCTATGAAAATGACCGTATTATACACATCATCTTTTGGGAGCCTGAATTTTTCTATTATAGTACGATTCTCCGGGACATTTTTTACAAATATGACAGCAATCGGCTCAGTATATACAGGAACCCATTCATCATCCTCTGGAAGTTTGAGAAGAAGCCTGGGCACATTCCCATAAACATCAAGGGTATCAAATAAAATACAATTAATCTTGTAATGTTCTAATAATCTTTTCCACAGAGGCATTTTGCCTTCGGGAAGTTTTGTATGCTCAATTGAATCCACGGCATTCATCATCCATGCATATTCTGACTGCAACGTATAATTAAGCCAGCGGGTATCTAAAAAGGTCTTTTTCCATGGATACAGCCTCCATGCAACATATCCGCCATATGGATGGCTGTTCAGGATATTTCCCTGTAATCTATTTTTTTCGATAAAATCAACTGCTTGTACCGGGATATAGTACCCCCGTGCTACATCTAACATGAGCCACTGAAATTTAAATACACCGATAAAGAAGAGTATTGATGACAACAATGCTAATACACTGAATGCAGATACCATTTTTTTATATGTGGTATCAGGAATTCTTTTAAATAAGGATTGAAAGAGCATATTGGTCTCTTTCCCCAGCACCATTGCTGCAAGAGAGGCATAGTAAATCGTATATCTTCCTGATTTTGCAGCCATGATAAAGAAGCCTGTCAGGAGAACTATATGGGTAAAGTCCATCCTTTTGTTCCTCAGGAGCACGACGATTGGAAATAAGAGGGCTAAGGGGAAATATCCATAGTTGAAAGGAGAAAGCTTGTTGAGATAGAGAAGGAATGGTGACTGGTATTCCTGGATACCAGTCTCTAAGAACACATATTTAGGGGACAAGGCGATAGAGAAGGCTTCCCAGCCTGTTGGGTTGATATATGAAGCTATCAAAGCAAGATTTGTAGCAGTATAAAATGTTATTATGTCACGCCTTGAATAGCTTGCCTTCTTGAAGACAATCTTGAGCCCTTCACAGAGCATATAGACTGCAATAATAATATTACCGATTATAAATCCACCATGGAGGTTGGACCATAAAAGCATAAGGAGGGGAAGGAGAAATAATGATAATCCCCCCTTCCCCCCTTTATATTCCCCCTTAAATCCCCCTTTAGTAAATAATCCCCCCTCACCCCCCTTTACTAAAGGGGGGAAGGGGGGATTATCCCTTTTCCAAAGGGGGGTATGGGGGGATTCGGGGGGATTATTTTTGAATTCTTCCAGGAGTATAAAGGTTAAGGGAGTAAAGAGGATAACAAACAAAACAGGTCTCTCACCTGTATATCGTAATGCATCAAGATACAAAAGAAAGACAAGGATAAAAGAGATATAAAAAATTACATCCCACCGTTTTAGTTGCCACAGAACCAATAAAAGCATCATGGTGAGCAAGGCTCCCCTCAGGATAATGACCCCTGCAGGTCCTGCATACTCATAAATGAGATAAAAAATTACCTGTCCGAGCCAGTATTGTTTCAGGATAAAATTCTCCCTCTCGGGGAGGAGATTTTTATTCTCCTGAAGATCTGATGTGTAAGAGAAAGGGTCTTTATCCGGAATGGTGCCTGTCTCAACAATATACCTGCCTGTTGATATGTGCCACCAGAAATCAGAATCAAAAAGCCTTGCTGAGATAAAGGCATGGAAAAAACCAGCAAAAAGGATTAAAAAGGCAAGGGCAATGAAGAAGTTTGGTTTTTTTATGTTCATAAATATTCAGGCCCGGGGATCCCCGGGCCTGAAATTTTAAAATGATTAATCAGAATAGAGTTGCTTGTTATGCATTACAGCATTCCTGTCTGAAGCTATTACCTGAAGGAATGGGACCGCTCCTGCAGCATTCTGTGCTATAACGATTGTGCATACTTGAGATATATTGGCTACACCGTCATTAAATAAACTTGTGGTAGGCGACCATGGAGACCTTTCACTATAAAGAATACGCCTTGCAGATACAAATGCAGAATCAAGGGAACCTGCGTTCATCCATGCTGCCATTTGTGAATTATTTGCATCAGCAGCAGTTATCTGACCATCTCCAGTTGAATCAACCTCTCTTTGCATCTCCCCTGTTCTGGATATACCCTTTAAGGCGGAGTTCAGCCATCCCTGAAGCTCTGGCTCAATTGCTGATGCTGCCCTTGTTACCGCACCTTTCCTTCCTCTCTCCTGCATACCTAAATAACCAGGAATTGCTATTGCTGCCAGGATACCGATAATAGCCACGACGATGAGCAATTCAATCAATGTGAAACCTTTCTGCTCTCTTAAATTATTAATTGCTTTATACACCTTTCCTCCTTTCATTACTTTTGGTGGTCTGTTACCACCATTTTTATTGCTTACTCACTCCCTTACTACCTTTGTTCAGCATCACCTCCTTTTATTCCAGGTATACTTTTGCAAACCTTATACCAACCTTGCCGCTATTATACACTATAAAAATATAAAAGAAAAGTAAAAAATAATCAATAGGTTAGAAGATTTTCTTCTATTAATTCTTTATGTTTGGATAGGG
>VGWY01000009.1 GCA_016873575.1 Nitrospira sp.
TCATCGATAAATATTTCGTCATCGCTGACGTCAACGTCGTCTTCCCATGATCAATATGCCCTATCGTCCCTACATTCGCATGCGGCTTTACCCTCTCAAATTTAGCCTTTGCCATTGTTCCCTCCTTTTATTCTCCTCTCACCTTTGCTGCAATTTCTTCGGTGATTCCCTTCGGAGCTTCCTCATAATGTGAAAACTGCATCGTATATGTAGCCCTACCTTGTGTTTTTGACCTTAAATCAGTGGCGTAGCCAAACATCTCTGAAAGTGGAGCCATAGCCTTTATTATCTGAGTATTCCCCCTTTTCTCTATGTTCTGAACCTTTCCACGACGAGAGTTAAGGTCTCCTATTACATCACCTAAATATCCCTCAGGAGTCACTACCTCAACACTCATGATCGGCTCAAGAAGTACAGGTTTAGCCTTCTTTGCAGCTTCCCGAAATGCCATTGATGCAGCGATCTTGAATGCCATCTCAGAAGAATCAACGTCGTGGTAAGAACCGTCATACAGTGTTGCTTTTATATCAACAACAGGATAACCTGCGAGAATTCCTCTATCTGTTGCCTCTTTTATTCCCTTATTGACTGCAGGGATATATTCCCTCGGGACAGAACCGCCGACAATTTTATCTACAAATTCAAAACCCTTACCAGATTCTAAGGGTTCAAGCTCGATAAAAACATGGCCATACTGTCCACGGCCTCCGCTCTGCCGTATAAACTTTCCTTCTGCCTTTGATGCCGACCTGATCGTCTCTTTATAGGCGACCTGTGGTCTCCCAACATTAGCGCTGACTTTAAACTCCCTGAGAAGCCTGTCTATAATAATATCAAGGTGGAGTTCTCCCATCCCGGATATGATTGTCTGTCCCGTCTCCTCATTAAATGAAACCTTAAACGACGGGTCTTCCTGAGTAAGTTTTGAGAGGGACTGTGAAAGCTTTTCCTGATCTGCCTTTGTCTTTGGTTCAATAGCAACAGACACAACTGGCTCTGGGAACTCAATTGATTCAAGGATTACAGGTTTTTGCTCATCACACAAGGTATCCCCTGTGAGTGTTTGTTTCAGTCCAACAACTGCTGCGATATCACCGGCAGAAACCTCTTTCATCTCTTCCCGCTTGTTAGCATGCATCTTCAAGAGTCTGCCAATTCTTTCTCTTGTACCTTTCGTTGAGTTATACACATAGGAGCCTGCGTTGAGTACTCCTGAATAAACCCTTATAAAGGTGAGTTGCCCAACAAAGGGATCAGTCATCACCTTAAATGCAAGTGCAGCAAATGGTTCGCTATCATCAGCATGCCTGATTATTTTAGCCCCATTCCCCGGTGTATGCCCTATAACAGGTGGGACATCAAGTGGCGATGGGAGATAATCAACGATGGCATCGAGTAAAAGCTGTAGCCCTTTATTTCTAAATGCAGAACCACATAAAACAGGAGTGATCTTCATTTCTAATGTTCCTTTTCTTATTGCCATCTCTGTCTCATCTTCACTTATTGCCTCTCCACCCAGAAATTTCTCCATGATGTTCTCATCGGCATCGGCTAAGGCTTCGAGCATCTTCTCCCTGTATTGGCGGGCATGAGGTATAAGCAGATCTGGTATATCACCTTCAACATATTTTGCACCCAATGTTTCATCATCAAAGTATATTGCCTTCATCCTGACAAGGTCGATAGACCCTCTGAATCCATCCTCAGCACCTATGGGTATCTGGATAGGAACCGGGTTAGCGCCAAGGCGTTCTATCATACTATTCACACTCATGAAAAAATCAGCACCAACTCTATCCATCTTATTCATAAATGCAATTCTCGGAACATTATATCTATTTGCCTGCCTCCAGACGGTCTCTGATTGTGGTTCGACACCTGCCACCGCATCAAAGACTGCAATTGCTCCGTCTAATATCCTGAGAGATCTTTCGACCTCAATGGTAAAATCAACATGTCCTGGTGTGTCAATGATATTGATTTTCTGGTCCTTCCAGAAACATGTAGTGGCTGCGGAGGTAATGGTTATCCCTCTCTCCTGCTCCTGAACCATCCAATCCATGACAGCAGTACCCTCATCTACCTCGCCTATCTTGTAGGTAACGCCTGTATAATAAAGAATTCGTTCTGTAGTCGTAGTTTTCCCTGCATCTATATGTGCCATAATTCCAATGTTGCGCGTTTTTTCTAATGGAAACCGTGACAACTGCCTTCTCCTCTATTATTCTTACCATCTATAATGGGCAAAGGCCTTATTCGCCTCAGCCATCTTATGGGTGTCTTCCTTCTTTTTGATAGAAGCCCCGGTATTGTTAAATGCGTCCAGTAGTTCCCCTGCCAACTTTTCCTGCATTGTCTTCTCACTTCTTGCTCGTGAATAATTTATAATCCATCGAAAGGCTAATGCCGTACGTCTATGCGGTCTTATCTCGACTGGAACCTGATAAGTGGCACCACCCACTCTCCTTGGCTTTACCTCCACGAGTGGTTTTACATTTTCGAGTGCTGTCTTAAATACCTTCAGAGGATCGCTCCCTGTTTTTTTCTTTAAGATGTCAAAAGCACCGTAACAGACTTTCTCTGCTGTTGATTTCTCACCGTCCTTCGTGATGATATTGAGAAACTTACTCACAATTTTGCTATTGTATTTGGGATCAGGTAAAACATCCCTTTTTTCTGCAACCCTTCTCCTCGGCATTTATTTATACCCTCCTACTTTGGCCTCTTGGCACCATATTTTGACCTTCCGCGTCTCCTGTCAGCAACACCCATGGAATCGAGCGTGCCTCTTATAATATGGTACCGAACGCCAGGAAGGTCCTTTACTCTGCCACCCCTGATCATAATAATAGAATGCTCCTGAAGATTATGACCAACTCCTGGTATATATGCTGTGACTTCTATCCCATTCATAAGCCTCACTCTTGCAACCTTTCTCAGTGCAGAGTTCGGTTTCTTGGGCGTAGTTGTATAAACCCTCACACACACTCCCCGCTGCTGAGGGCAACTTCTCAATGCAGGGCTTTTGGTCTTACTCTTGACTTTTTTACGCCCATTTTTTACCAATTGTGCTATCGTAGGCACAGTACCTCCAAAAACTGAAGCTCCCCGACTAAAGTCAGGGCTTCCATACAAGGAAATTTTTTTCATATAGCTGGCTTTCATCTCCGACTGAAAGTCGGAGGTTTCAACCAGTATTCATGTAAATTCAAAAAGTTGATTGCTTAAAGCAAAACGACAGGATACCAAATAAAAAATATTTTGTCAAGCAAGGTTGGCTAAAGGGCTTTCTGGTGTGGTGGTAAACTTCACAACTCTTTATCAACCTTTAATAAAATAATCCATCAATGTATATCCTTCATCAAACACCATGATATCTTTTCTTTCTGTCAAAGATTCATTAAAGGCCACTCCTTCATTTTTCCTCACGATTCTATTGTCAAATATCACAAAGGGAACTGGTTCATCTGTATGGGTCCTGACTTCTATTGGTGTTGCATGGTCAGGCAACAGGAGAATACGATATTCTTGAAAGGATGTCAATCCATTAATGACCGTACCAACAACAAGTGCGTCAAAATCCTCGATTGCCCTTATTTTATCCTTATAATTGCCCGAATGGCCAGCCTCGTCAGGTGCCTCAACATGAATATAAACAAAGTCGACTTTCTCAAGAGACTTCAGTGCCGCCTCTGCCTTTCCGACATAGTTCGTATCTAAATATCCTGTAATACCAGGGACGTCGAGTATTTCGAATCCGACATACATACCAAGCCCTCTGGTAAGATCAACTGCTGAGATGAGTGCGCCTTCAACAGAATATTTCTCTCTGAACAGAGGGATATTTGGCCTCTTGCCCTGGCCCCATAGCCAGATACCATTTGCAGGATTCTTGCCTTTTCCTATCCGATCCCTATTTATGGAATGTCTTTCAAGAATTCCTACAGATTTGAGCATGATATTTCTCAACACATCTTCACGTTCACCCACAGGAAGATAATCTGCTATGTCCTTACCAATAATGTCATGAGGCGGGGTACACTCAACATCCAATGCACCACCAGACCAGACCATAAGATGACGGTAACTCACCCCTGAATAAAAACTGATGTCCTCTGTACCGAGATCATTGTTAATATCATTGATAAGTACCCTTGCCTCCTCTGTTGTTATATGTCCACTACAATAATCCTCCATAACAGCGCATGTCTTATCTTTATTATATTTGAGGGTAACCAGGTTGCATCGATATGCTACATCATCTTTTTTGAGATTCACTCCTATACTGGCTGCTTCAAGGGGAGCCCTTCCTGAATAAAATTCGATAGGGTTATATCCAAGGATACTCATATTGGCAACATCTGACCCTGAATGGAAACCCTCGGGGATAGTCCTTACTTTACCAAGCATTCCCTCACTTGCAAGTTTATCCATGTATGGAGTAAAAGCCTTCTGAAGGGGAGTTTTCCCATCAAGTTCTTTTATCGGCCAGTCTGCCATGCCATCACCAATGAGAACGATATATTTCATAGAATCCCCACTAAGACCTTCTCAACAGCTTTTATATCAGCACTGACTTTAAGCGGTTCCTTTGAAACCTTAAAAACAATATCCGGATCCTTCAGTCCATTGCCGGTAAGGGTACAGACAACACAATCCCCCGGCTTGAAATAATTTTCTTTGCATAATTTTAATACACCAGCGAGGGAAGCAGCCGATGCGGGCTCACAAAAAATTCCTTCTACTGAGGCAATGAGTTTATAAGCATACAAAATCTCCTCATCGGTCACAGCATCAATCCGACCCCCTGATTCATCCCGAGCTGCAACTGCACCTTTCCAGCTTGCAGGGTTTCCTATCCTTATTGCAGTTGCAATGGTTTCAGGTTTCTCAACGGGTTCCCCTATTACAATGGGCGCAGCACCTGCCGCCTGAAACCCGAGCATTATTGGTAATGTGGTAATCTTTTTGGCCATGGCATATTCCTTGTACCCTTTCCAGCATGCAGTTATGTTTCCTGCATTGCCTACAGGGAGGGCATGATATTTCGGTGCAAAACCAAGCTGGTCGCAGATCTCAAACGCTGCAGATTTCTGACCTTCAAGCCTGAAAGGATTTATAGAATTTACCAGGGTTATAGGGTATTTTTCCACAATTGTCTTCACAATACTCAATGCCTCATCAAAGTTTCCCATTACCTGAATAACATGTGCTCCATGCATCAGTGCCTGTGCGAGCTTTCCAATGGCAATCTTGCCTTCTGGTATCAGAACGATAGCCTTGATACCAGCCCTTGCTGCATAAGCAGATGCAGATGCTGATGTATTCCCTGTAGATGCACATATGACTGCCTTTGAGCCACTTTCACAGGCTTTGGAAAGAGCAAGGGTCATTCCTCTGTCTTTAAAAGACCCTGTTGGGTTTGCACCATCAAACTTTAAATAAATTTCTAAGTCAATACCTGCACTTTTCTTAAGGTTCTCTGCTCTTACGAAAGGTGTATTCCCCTCATTAAGGGTTATAATCGGTGTTTTTTCAGTAACGGGAAGAAATTCTCGGTATGCTTCTATGATACCTCCCCATACAATTTTTGTTCTATGACACTCTCCTATCTCCATATAATCTCCATGTTCAGTCAATGCAAAAACGAAAATGCAAAACTATAGGAATACATCAATTTTACATTTTGAAATTTATATTTTGCATTTTGAATTTATTCTACAATGTCTCCTTCTATCAGTTCTACCTGGATACCCTGATCCCTGAGGGATTTGATCCCTTTTTCAAGGTCATCCTCTTTGCCATCAAGTTCGAGAACCATTTCCCCAGCCGTTTCTGTGACCCTCGCCCTCCTGATATTCGGCATGACATTATACTTCTTAGCCATGGTAAAAATAACAGGCTCTTTGATAAGATGTTGCGGGAAGGTCAATTTGACCCTCTTCTTCATAAACCCTCCTTATCTAACAACCGCCTGCAATTGCAGGAACAATTGACACCTCGTCCCCATCCTTCACTTCTGATTCCTCAGCCTTGAGGAATCGTATGTCTTCTTCATTTACATAGATATTCACGAATCTTCTTATCTTCCCTGCTTCAGAGATCCTCTCACCTATTCCAGGGAATCTTTTATCAAGATCATTCACAAGGTCAATTATCGTGCCTGGACCGGTCTCTACCTCTCCCAGTCCCTGTGTCAACCTCTGAAGAGGAGCTGGAATCCTTACCTTCACTGCCATCTATATACCTCCTATTTCTCAGCATACAGTAGACAGTAGTCAGTAAACAGCATGAAGAACTCTCAGAGTACACCGTTTACTGTTTACTGTGTTCTATCTTTTTTAGCACTTCTTCAAACGATGCAAGGTTTGGTTTTATGTAATATGGGGAAATGGTCTGACCATGCAATGCCTCCTGCGTCTTAAGCCCATTCCCAGTAATACATACTACTGTCACCTCATCTCTTGCTATCCTGCCACTCTCTATGAGTTTTTTTGTTGCCGCAACAGTAACCCCACCTGCTGTCTCTGAAAATATCCCCTCTGTCCTTGCAAGAAGTTTTATTGCTTCTATAATCTCCGGATCAGAGACATCTTCGCCATAGCCTCCACTCTCATTCACAGCCTGCGTAGCATAAAACCCGTCAGCAGGGTTTCCAATAGCGAGTGATTTGGCAATGGTATTCGGTTTTACAGGCCTGATTACATCAGTCCCTTGTTTGATTGCTGTAGAAATCGGTGAACATCCCGTTGCCTGAGCTGCAAATATCCTCGTTTGCACATCGTGTATGATACCAATCTCTTTGAATTCCTTGAGGCTCTTCCATATTTTTGTCAGAAGTGATCCGCTTGCACACGGTACGACGATATTATCAGGAGCCTTCCATCCGAACTGCTCTATAATCTCAAAACCGTGTGTCTTTGAACCCTCTGCGTAGAATGGCCTTATGTTTATATTTACAAAGGCCCATCTGTATTTGTTCGCTATTTCACTGCATAACCTGTTTACCTCATCGTAATTACCGTCAACTGCAATAAGGTTGGGCTCATATACAAGCGACGCAACTATCTTGCTTGCCTCGAGTGTTGCAGGGATAAATATAAATCGCTTAAACCCTGCCTTTGCGCCCTGGGCTGATACAGAATGGGCAAGGTTTCCTGTTGATGCGCACGCAACGGTATCAAAACCGAATTCTCTTGCCTTGGTGAGGGCAACAGCAACAACCCTGTCTTTAAATGAGAGGGTAGGATGTGAAACGGTATCGTCCTTGACATACAGTTCCTTTACTCCCAATTCTCTTGCAAGATTATCGGCCTTGAGAAGTGGAGTATATCCTGATTGAAGGCCTACCTGAGGTTCACCATCTATAGGGAGCAGCTCTCTGTATCTCCATAGATTCTGTCCCCTTTTTTCTATCACCTCTTTTGTCAGAACCTTCTTTATCCCGTTATAATCATAGACTACTTCGAGCGGACCAAAACAGAATTCGCACACATACATCGGCTCAACAGGGTATTCCCTGTTACATTCCCTACATTTAAGACCTTTTACATAACTCATACTTTCTCTACCTGCCAGTAACAAAAATTTAACGTAGCCTATTTTACTTTAAAGAGAACATTATTTCAAAGGGGTTGAAGAGGATCATGATGGGGGTCAAAAGTGATGAAGTTCAGGTCTTGTTTATTGTCATAATGCTTTCTAATGCCCTTTAGTATACCGACTTTCTCTTGCTTCTTCAGCCTTTCTAATGCCATTTAGTGCCTCTTCATTATTCTGGTCTATCTTTAGTACCCTATTAAATATCTCTACAGCCTTGTCATAATTGCCATCTTCATAAAAAGCCCTTCCTAATTTAAGGTAACGAATAATTGTCTCGTGTCTCTCATTTGCAGCAGGTCTCTGTGGCCTTTCAGTAAGAGGAGGAGGTTCTGGGGCAGGCGGGGGAGAAGGTTTTGTTGCAGGTTCCGGAGGTAATGAGGGAAGGGCCTCTTTTAATGGTTGTTGTATTTCTTCACTCTTAGTTGCTGGTGTTTTTGGAGATAATAAATAACTTGATAATAGAAGGTATATTATCATAGTAGAAATCAAAATCAAAGGCAGGATCACATAACCTTTTTTGAAGGTCTTTTTTTGTTTTTGCTCGGCTGCTCCTAATTTTGTGAAAGGTGATTCCTCTGGAATCTTATATCCACATCTAATGCAAAATTTTGCATCATTTTCATTTTCAAAATAACATTCAGGACATTTCAACACAGCCATCCTTTTTACAATCTTCACATACCTCCATCTTACACACCCTCTTTTATTTCAAGAGGTTTAGCATTCGTTGACATCCGGGCACTATAATCATCTGAATGGAAGGGAACCAGCCTGAATTCAAGAGGATCACTAAGCCTGTTAAGTAAGGGCGTTAAACTGTTTAGAGTTCTTTGCATCTCGGTCAAAACCTGGTTGATTGAGTTTAGTGTATTAAATGATTGAATATTAAGCTTGAGTGTTAAATGCAAAGGTTCAATATGGGACGAAAGATTTGCAAGGGACTCCTTGAATTGCACATTGCTATCTTCAAGAATACATCCTAAAACCTGACTGAATTTTTGAAGATCACCTGTAACCTTTTTAATATCCTTACCTTCATTTTGCAATTTCAGGGGCAGTTCTGCAATCTCTCTGGATAATTCCTGGGCTGCGGCTACAAAACTATCAGCAAACACCTTAAGGTTGTTTGAAAATCTTTCAGATATGGCATCCACTTCCTCCCGGATAGTCACAATTGGATTAACCAATGAATCTATTAATTGGGTAATTGGCATAGTCGGCGTTTCGGATTTAAATCTGGCAATGATTTTAAGACATAGATTTTCAACATCAGTAAGTAAACCCTTTTCTCTATTTTGAGTAAAAGAGGCCAGGAGCATGGTAAATAGACATGTTGCTAACCCTAACAATGTTGTATCAAAGGCATAGGACAACCCTCCCAAAACCTTGAACATCTCCTTTTTAACCATCTCGATATTCTCTATATCGCCTGATAGAAAACCGGGGAAATTGCCTACTGCAAGCCCTATACCAATGGCAGTCCCGATAAAGCCCAGCACAGGCATTGCCCAAATGAATATACGTACAATTGCATAGTCCGATACAGCGGTATTAGAGTCTATCACGGTTTGGTGCTTGAAAATTTCATGACTTCGTTGGACATCATTGGTTGTATCTAATTGATCTAAGAGAGAAATAACTTTTTCAAAAAGCTTCCCATTGTTGATTTTTTTATTAGAAGAAATCTTATCTATGGTAACCTTAACGCCCTCTTTATGTATAAAATAAGGGAGGTTCAAGATAACCATTTCTTTAAGGTTCTTTCCCTCTTTTTGGACTTCCCGCAGTTTAGACATGAGCAGGATTAATGACCAGATGAACAAAAATACTATAATTAAAGGAACAGCCTTTTGATACCAATCTCCCTCAGGTAAAAAAAGCCTGTATCCGAAGCTTCCTTGTCTGAATATTTCCGAAGCAATCCCCAGCAATAGCAAAGTAAAGAAAAAACCGCCGATAGGGGGTAGTATCTTATAAAAATCCGGGCTCTTTTTCATTTTTTCAAATTTACTTATCTTCTTTGTTGTGTCCAAATGTTTTTGTTCTTCTGAAATCTGTTTTCCAGCTTCATCCTTCTTGGCTTTCCTTAGAGGAATTTCCTTCTTTAAGTCCATATCTTCAATAACCATATCCATTCTTTTCAATGTAGTACCGCAGCTTTTGCAAAAATTTGCTATTGATGAGTTGATTGTTCCACATTTAGAACAATTTTTGTCTCCCATTGCACTGTCTCCTTTCTTTTTCTTCCCTGCCTCTGCTACCCTCACCACATCCTGCTATGCATTCTTTATGAGTGAATGTAATATCTATATTTTAAAGACATTTCAAGTGTCGAGGATTGTTGAAGATAGAAGACTGGGGCTTGAAAATCGAAAGCCATTTTCAAGCCTTAAGATTTTAAAAATAGATCTTTGGTGATTAAAGCTATCCCTACCCCATTTCCCCTCCAAATGTGAACAGAAGCACTTATAATTTAAGAGAATAGAAAGACTGGTGTCAAGATTTCTTGAAGTCCTAAAAAATATCCTGAAAAATCAAGCAATTATCAATTCTATTTCTCTGATATCCCTATCTTTTATGGCAAAGACACTTACTTCAGGTTCCCCCTGTACAAGGCTTACAATCATATAAATTGATACATAAGGAGAATACGGTTCAGAAGAGCGTTCAATATCAATTAAAGAAGGATACGCTTGAGAATGAGGATGTGAATGGTAAACTGCGATCATCTCTAAACCGCCCTGCTGAAGAGACTTCAGAATTTGAAAAGGTTCTATCCGATAAGTTACTGATGAATTATCAACATTTACTGCCCTATAAACCTTTTTTATGGTATTCCCCTTTCCTCCAAGGATTCCACATGCCTCTTTTGGATAGTCCTCTCTGCAATGTGAGATTATTTCATCGAGGAGTTCTCTTGTGATAAATAATTTGTTCATGGTGAAAACTGGATTCCCGTTTTCACGGGAATGACATAAGCCATCGGCTCACAAGGGAGTATGAAAATATCATTTATTCCCCCTTTGGCAAAGGGGGATGAAGGGGGATTTTAAGAACAAATGTTTGCAGTTATAATTCATAAAATCTCCCCGAACCCCTCTTTACCAAAGAGGGGTATTTTCGGGTCAATGACATATACTAAGGAGTTCATAAGTAAAACCACATCATATGCGAATGTTGTCATTATCCGGCTTGACCCCCGTATCAAGTACGGGGCAGGCTCCTAATCCAGTCTTCTGGATTCCCCGATCGAGTCGGGGAATGACGGTTATGTGGCCTTACTTATGAACTTATTAGTAATTCTTTCGGATTATCACCACACACTGAACAGTCCGGCCTCTTTGGAACTGTTACTTTTCTGAATGTTGCAGTAAGTGCATTGTAGATTAAGAGAGTGTCTTTGAGAATTTCTCCTTTGCCGAGGAGAATCTTCAAGACCTCTGTCGCCTGAAGTATCCCTATGACTCCAGGAACTACACCAAGTATTCCGACATCATGTGAAGAGGGGAAGGCATCAGGTACAGGAGGTTCTTCAAAGAGACATCTGTAACACGGACCAACGCCTGGTATCACAGCCATAACCTGTCCTTCAAATTGTGATACCGCACCTGTTACAAGTATTTTTTTTGTCATGACACAGGCATCATTGACAAGAAACCTGGTTGGAAAGTTATCACTGCAATCAATAACAATGTCATAATCTCTTATCAAATCGAGAATATTCTCTTTTGTTAGCCTCTGCTTGATTGCAACCACATGTACATCAGGATTCAGAGATTGAAATGTCTCTTTTGCAGATTCAGCTTTTGGCATCCCGAGGGTTTTGATTGTATGTGCTATCTGACGCTGAAGATTGCTTAACTCGACTTTGTCATTATCAATAATTGTAATGGTACCGATCCCTGCTGCAGTAAGATAGTAACCGACGGACGAACCAAGACCACCTGCTCCGACAAGAAATACTCTTGCACTCCCAATCTTTTTCTGTCCTTCTTCGCCAACCTCCGGAAGGATAATTTGTCTGCTATATCTCTGAAACTGTTCCTCTGTAAACTCCACGAATCTCTTTCTTGCCTCTTAACTTCCCTCTTTCCCCTCAACCCTTATAAATATTGTCTTATCCATCACAACAGATAACTGGTCTATCTCATTCACAGCCTGCCTCACATCCTTCTCCTTTGCCTCATGGGTAAGGACAACGAGCGGAACAGCTTCGCCAATCTTTCTGCCTTTCTGAATGACTGATGCAATACTGATATTATAGTTTCCAAGTATCCCTGAAATCTTCGAAAGGACACCCGGTCTGTCAAGCGCCGAGAACCTGAAATAATACTTGGATATTACATCGTCTATCTTTTTTATCCTTATATCTCCGAAAATCTTTGGTATCGTCGGTACCCTTCCTATAGCATTTTTTTGAATATTCCTTGCAATATCAACGATGTCACTCACCACAGCACTCCCTGTGGGGACAGAACCGGCACCTCTTCCATAATATAAGGTTGACCCTGTCGCATCTCCCTCAACATAAATGGCATTGAACGGACCATCAACCTTTGATATCAGATACTCTTTTGGAAGCATTGTCGGATGAACTCTGAGCTCTATTTCACCTTCTGATTCCTTTGCGATAGCAAGCAGTTTCACCTTGTAACCCAATTCAGATGCAAAACCTATATCTTGCGAAGAAATCTTGGAAATTCCTTCTATATGTATAGAATTATATGAGAGGGGAATCCCGTATGAAAGGGTCGCAAGGATTGTGAGCTTATGCGCAGTGTCAATCCCTTCAATGTCAAGGGTTGGATCGGCTTCTGCATAACCGAGTTTCTGTGCCTCCTTCAATGCATCATAAAACTCAACACCTTCTTCTGTCATTTTTGTGAGGATATAATTTGATGTGCCATTGATGATCCCGTAAACTGCCTTTATCCTGTTTGCAACAAGCCCTTCCTTCATTACCTTAATAATGGGAATGGCTCCTGCTACAGATGCCTCAAATCCAACCTCTACTCCAGCCTTATATGCTGCATCAAATATATCAGTTCCCTCGGTGGCAAGAAGCGCTTTATTCGCAGTAACAACATGTTTGCCATTCTGAATTGCCTTTAGGATGAAATCCTTGGCAGGTCTGATGCCACCAATGAGTTCGACGACTATCTGAATATCAGGGTCATTGAAGATCATATTTACATCTGTGGTAAGAACTCCTTCAGGTACATTTATACCCCTGTCCCGTTTAATGTCGAGGTCAGCAATCCTCTTGAGGTTTATCTCGAAACCGAGTCTTTCTCTAAGAATATCCTTATGTTCAAGGAGAACCTTTGCGGTACCACTACCGACTATTCCAAACCCTATGATTCCGACGTTTATCATTTTTTCAACACCTTTCTTAATCCTTTTGTTGCCTGTCTGATCCTGTGCTCATTCTCTACAAGGGCAAACCTAACATAGTTATCACCACCTTCACCAAACCCGATACCAGGGGATACAGCAACACCTGCCTCCTGGATAAGTATCTTGGTAAATTCAAGGGAACCCATCTTTTTAAATCGGACTGGTATCTCTGCCCATACAAACATTGTTGCCTTTGGCGGGTCTACATTCCAGCCAGCCTGATGGAGACCCTTTATGAGTGCATTGCGCCTTGACTCATAGGTCTTCCGTATATCCTCAACACAATCCTGAGGGCCTCTCAATGCTACAATGCTCGCAATCTGTATGGGCTGGAACATCCCGTAGTCGAGATAACTCTTTATCTTGATAAGAGCACCGACAATATCCTGATTCCCCACACAGAAACCAACCCTCCACCCGGCCATTGAATAGCTCTTCGTCAAGGAGAAAAATTCAACTCCAACATCCTTTGCACCGGGTACCTGTAGAAAACTCGGGGCTTTATAGTCATCAAAGACAAGATCTGCATACGCCAGATCGTGCAGAACAATGATATTGTTTTCCTTTGCAAAATCTACAACCTTTTCGAAAAAATCTAATCCCTCAAGAACCTGAGTCGTAGGATTATGAGGGAAATTTATGATAAGCATCTTTGGCCTTGGCCATGAAGACTTATATGCGTTTTCCATCTCCACAAAGAAGTCTATCCCTTTGCCTATTGGGATACTCCTTACCTCACCACCAGCTATGATCACGCTGTAAGGATGTATGGGATAGGCTGGGGTCGGAGTCATGACGACGTCACCAGGACTTATAGTTGCGAGTGCAAGATGAGAAAGGCCTTCCTTTGAGCCTATGGTAACAACAGCCTCTATCTCAGGATCAAGGATGACATCATAACGTCTTGCATACCATTCACATATCGCATTCCTCAGCTGGGTTATCCCTTTCGATGCTGAATATCTGTGGTTTTTTGGGTTATATGCAGCCTCACAGAGTTTATCTATAATATGTTTTGATGGTGCACCATCAGGGTTTCCCATCCCTAAGTCAATAATATCTTCCCCGCGATGTCTTGCCTCTATTTTCAGGGCATTCACGATGCTGAAGACATATGGTGGTAGTCTTTTGATCCTGTTGAACTCATACATAGTCGTTCTCTCCATCTGATTTAGTTTGTCATTCCGACTTGTTCGGAATCCTTCATTCGTCCCCTTTAATTAAGGGGGCAAGAGAGATGTTATAAAGAAAGATTCCAGACAAGCTGGAATGACATTATAGTGAATATTACTTTCAATTATGATACATCTCCTCTGCATTCATTGAACTCCTTACAAGTGGAGCAGAAGCTACATATTGAAATCCCAGAGAAAGAGCCGTAAGACGAATTCTTTCAAATATCTCTGGTCTTATGTATTCAATGACAGGCAGGTTTATCCTCAAAGGCCTTAGATACTGGCCGATTGTGACAATATCACATCCTGCGCTTCGTAAATCCCTCAAGACACCAACAACCTCATCAAACGTTTCTCCAAGCCCGAGCATAAGCCCTGATTTTGTACGTATGTTCGGTGCACTCTTTTTTACTTGCTCTAACAAGGACAGAGAGCGCCTGTAATCTGCCTGTGGCCTTATCAGAGGATAAAGCCTCGGAACAGTTTCCGCATTGTGGTTATAGACATCAGGTTCTGAAACCAGCACCTTGTTTAAAGCGTCTCTATTGCCTTTAAAATCAGGCGTTAGCACCTCTACCTTTGAGGAAGGCAGATGTCTTTTGATGGCGGACACGGTTTTTGCAAAATGTCCTGCCCCACCGTCGTAAAGATCATCCCGTGTTACCGATGTAATAACAATATATCGCAGTCCCATTTCTCGTGCAGCCATTGCAACCCTTTCAGGTTCTTCTGGATTAAGAGGCCCCGGGAGAGAAGATTCAACAGAACAAAAGCCACAGTTTCTTGTGCATTTTGATCCAAGTATCATAAAGGTAGCGGTTGGTCTTGAAAAGCATTCACCAATATTTGGACACCGTGCTTCCTCACATACCGTAGCAAGACCATGGTACCTGAGTATACGTTTTGTATCATGAATACCTGTGCATCTCTTAGTTTTTATCCATTCTGGTAGCCTCATATTCGAACTCTATCCCTTAACTGATACCAAAGAAAGAAGAACTTTCGTTCTCATTTTTATTGTCATGGCCATGGTAATTAAACATAAAAGAAAAGCGGAACTTTGTCAAATAGAAAAGGGAGCTAAAAGAAAGAATTTCAGGATTGAGCAAGGGCCTGCAGAGCAGGCCCTTGTATTGATTGTTACATTTTCATGACATTTACTGCCTTTAACCCACGATCACTTTCAACAACATCAAATTGGACCCTCTGTCCCTCTGATAGAGTTTTAAATCCTTCTGATGAGATGGCGGAATAGTGCACGAAGACATCAGGCCCATTATCCTGCTGGATAAAGCCATACCCTTTTGTCTCATTAAACCACTTCACTTTACCTTCTAACGACATACGACTACACCCCTCCTTCTCCTTTTCAGGAAAAAAATAAAACCCGAAACACAGGTTAAATTTTTATACCACGGATCATTTTCTCTGTCAAGGTTATAAATCACCTCTGTTATAAATCACCTCTCTTTCCCTTTTGCCTCATCCCATAATCTATCCATCTCGTCGAGTTTCATATCCGAAAGTCTTCTCCCCTGATCAGCGGCTTTCATTTCAATATAACGAAACCGGGAAATGAATTTACTGATAGTTTTCCTCAGGGCATCCTCAGGATTTACACCGATAAACCTCGAGAGATTTACAAGCATGAAGAAGATGTCACCGAGTTCATCTTCTATGTCATCCTGTTTCTTTATCTCGAATGCATTCTTAAATTCCTTTAATTCTTCATCAAGCTTTTTAAAAACATCTTCGACCCGCTCCCAATCAAATCCAACCTTTGCCACCCTATCCTGAAGCCTATGTGCTCTGAGCAAAGAGGGCATTGTCTGAGGGACTCCATCAAGGATGGATTCTCGGAGTTTCCCTTCACGTTTTTTCTGTTCTTCCCATTGCATGATAACCTCATCCGCTGTCCTACACTCTGCTTTTCCGAAGACATGGGGATGCCGTGTAATCATTTTTTGACCAATCTGTTCAATAACATCAGCCACCTCAAATTCATTCTTCTCTTTTGCTATCTGGCATTGAAAGACTATCTGAAACAACAGGTCTCCAAGTTCTTCTTTTATTTTCTCTGGACTCTGCTCTTCGATAGCCTCAATGAGCTCATACGCCTCTTCAACAATAAATGGTTTTAACGATTCCCTCGTCTGCTCTTTATCCCAGGGACAGCCCTTATCACTTCTGAGTTTCTCCATTATTTTTAATAATTCCTGGAATTCCATTTTTATCTCTTTATCTATTTAGGCTCCTGCAAAAGTCCTTTTTTGTAGCCGCAGGCTTTAGCCTGCGTTTGTAACGCATTGAAAACAAAAAAACACGCAAACTGAAGTTTGCGGCTACATGAAAATTCAAGCCTCTATTAATAATGTTCCCTCTTTCGTATTTATATTGAAAGAGAACTATAACCACTGAGGCACAGAGACACTGAGAATAAGAACAAATATCTCTTTTATTTATTACAAACAAAAAAAGCTTGAATATATTAATATTTTTTCTTTTTTTATGGCTTCTTTTTTTATATGTCAATCTCCGTGCCTCTGTGTCTCTGTGGTTATTAGAATGCTTTTCAACTTTTTTACGAAAGAATCATAATGTTTGTCCCTAAAATACCCCCCCAGGGGAGAGGAGACTTCCCTTGTTTGATAGATTTTCATCCTCACTTTTGTCTCTTTAAGTGAAGCTCCCCGACTAAAAGTCGGGGCTTCCATGTAAGGAAAATATTTTCATAAAGCTGGCTTTCATCTCCAACTGAAAGTTGGAGCTTTCAGCCAGCATTCATGTCATGTTTACTTCGTACAAAATAGAGATATGCTGATATTGAAACGAGGATAAGAGTTAATATAAAGATTATCCACGGTGACAGCTCGATGTAGACAATTTTCTCGATATAGTGAATGATAAATGAGCCGCTGTATGAAAGTGACGGATCATGTTTTTGCCTTAGCCATATTTCAAGATAGGTCAACGGGCAATACCATCCAAATATCTGCATAATCACTGCGAAACCGAGACCAGCGACATGAAATATCTTGACAGCCCGGTATTTCTTCCCTATGAATGCCCCGATGATGAGAAAAACAATCCATAGAAAATGGACAAGCACCACACCATCTGCCGCTAACCTGTAAAGCATCCTTCAGGGGATAAAACTACACCCTTCCCTGTCTATCAACAAGTCTTGTGAGATCAACCCCTATTGAATCTGCTGCAGCCTTCCACCGTTCACTCACTGGCATATCAAAAATAATTTTGTTATTCATAGGAGCGACCAGCCAGCCATCTGTCATTAACTCATACTCGAGCTGTCCAGGAGACCATCCTGCGAAACCGAGAGCGAAGAGAAACTGTTTCGGCCCCTTCCCTGCAGCGATATCAATCAGGATTCCCCTTGACGTTGTCAGGGCAAGGTCATCGTTAATCTTTATTGATGGATTGTAACTACTCACAGGTGTATAGAGGATATATCCCTGTTCAGGTTTCACAGGTCCGCCGTAGAAAACAGGAAGGTCTATGAGACTTTCCTTTACATCCAACCCACCAAGCAGGGGCACAAAGCTACTCAGCAGAATGCGATTGACAACAAGTCCAAACGCACCGTCTTTGGTATGGTCACATATGAGCACAACTGTACGTTCAAAGTTTGGGTCTTTAAGACTTGGAACAGCTATCAGAAACATGCCAGACAGATTCTTTATGTCAATGTTCATTCACACCGTACCCTTGTCTTTTGCATTTCTTGATCGCAAGCTTCGCAAGCTTATCACATCTTTCATTTTCTCGAAAACCATCGTGTCCCTTGATCCACTCCCACTCGACATCGTGAAGATTCGAGAGGTTAAGAAGTTGCTCCCAGAGGTCACGGTTCACAACATCCTGTTTCTGTGCATTCTGCCAGTTATTTTTGAGCCATCCGAAAATCCATCTGGTCATTCCCTGCACAACATAATTTGAATCGGTCATTATCTTCACCCTGCATGGTTTTTTAAGGGCTTCCAGTGCTTTAATAACTGCAGTGAGTTCCATACGGTTGTTTGTCGTCATCGGTTCATATCCAGAGAGTTCCTTTTCACGGTTGGCATATCTCAAGATAACACCATACCCTCCAACGCCAGGATTGCCACTACATGCGCCATCTGCAAAGATCTCAACAAACGGTTTTTCGACATTCTTCACACGAAAAACCGTTCTTTCTTGTTTTGTCTCTTTCCCTTCCATACACGCAGAAATGCACTTCCTGTATATTACACTTTTTGACGTGAAATTGTAATCATGTAACCAGTTGTTGTATAAAACCTTGCAAACATTATCTCTGAATGCTAAACTTTAACAACAAATCAAAGGTCTTTATCGAGTTTGAGACTGAAAACCAACAACTGAATCATGATAATTCAACAGAGGAGAATAGATTGAAGCTCTATAGTCTTACGATTTCAGAGGTAAGAGATCTGCTTGAGAGAAAAGAGGTCTCTGTTAAAGATGTTGTAACCTCTATTTATGAGAGGATAGATGCTGTTGAGGATAGGGTAACGGCCTTTGTAACAATAACAAAAGATGAAGCATTGAAGATTGCGGATAGAGTACAGGAAAAGATTACTTCTGAAAACATAAAAAGCACTACATCATTACTTGGAATTCCCCTCGCTATCAAGGACAACATGTGCACTAAGGGTATCCGTACAACCTGTTCTTCAAAGATACTGTCCAACTTTATACCACCATATGAAAGTACTGTCACGTCAAGACTCATCGAGCAGGGATATGTGCTTGTCGGTAAGACAAACCTGGATGAGTTTGCAATGGGATCATCAACAGAGAATTCAGGATTTCATATAACAAAGAATCCATGGGATTTAGAAAGTATCCCCGGGGGCTCAAGCGGTGGCTCTGCTGCAGCAGTTGCAGCGGATGAATGTATCGCAGCATTAGGCTCTGACACAGGAGGCTCAATTCGGCAGCCAGCAGCTTTATGCGGAGTCGTCGGATTGAAACCAACGTATGGCAGGGTATCAAGATATGGGCTTGTCGCCTTTGCATCATCACTTGACCAGATTGGACCTATTACAAAAAATGTGCAAGACTCTGCAATATTAATGAATATAATCTCTGGTCACGACCCACTTGATTCAACATCAGCTCCTCTGCCCGTGCCTGATTTCACGGCAGTACTTGGTCAGGATATGAAAGGAATAAAAATAGGGATTCCGAAAGAATATTTTATTGAAGGCATGGACAGAGAAGTTGGGATTTCTGTAAGAGATTCAATCAAGAAACTCGATTCTCTCGGTGCAATTCCTGTTGAGGTATCTCTGCCCCGTACAGGGTATGCAGTTGCAACATATTATGTCCTTGCAACCTCAGAAGCTTCATCGAACCTCGCACGATATGATGGAGTAAAATACGGCTTCAGGGCAGAGGGCAAGGATTTAATGGATACCTATTTGAATACAAGGGCACAGGGGTTTGGTGCAGAGGTCAAAAGAAGAATCATGCTCGGTACCTATGCCCTCTCATCCGGATATTACGAAGCCTACTATAAGAAGGCACAGCAGGTAAGGACTTTAATCAAAAGAGATTTTGAGGAGGCATTCAAGGCGGTTGATGTTATTGTTACACCAACCTCTCCGACCGCTGCATTCAAAGTTGGAGAAAAGACTGCGGATCCACTCCAGATGTATCTCTCTGATATATTTACAATTTCCGTTAATCTCGCCGGTGTGCCCGGGATTTCCATACCATGCGGATTTACATCACATAATCTCCCAATCGGACTCCAAATAATCGGAAATCATTTCGATGAGGAGTCTATTCTGAAGGTCGCATATGCCTATGAGCAATCAACCGATTGGCATAAGAGGAGGCCGAACCTGTGAGATACGAGGCAGTCATTGGTCTTGAAGTACACGCGCAAATGCTTACGGATGCAAAGATATTCTGTGGCTGTTCTACAAAATTCGGCTCCGAGCCGAATACACAGACATGCCCTGTGTGTATTGGTATGCCAGGAGTACTTCCGGTTTTAAATAAAAAGGTACTTGAGTTTGCCATAAAGACAGGCATTGCAACAAATTGCAAGATCTCTCCATATAGCAGGTTTGCAAGGAAGAATTACTTTTATCCTGACCTTCCAAAGGGATATCAGATAAGCCAGTATGAACTTCCGATATGCGAGTATGGGAATGTTGAGATTGTCGTTGATGGAGAGATAAAAAAGATCGGTATTACCAGAATCCACATGGAGGAGGATGCAGGGAAGAATATACATGAAGGCGGAGGGAATTATAGCTTTGTGGATTTAAACAGAACTGGAGTTCCCCTTATGGAGATTGTATCCGAACCTGATATAAGAAGTCCTCTGGAAGCAATAGAGTATATGAAAAAACTCAGGACCATCCTGCGGTATCTTGGAGTCTGTGATGGAAATATGGAGCAGGGTTCTTTGCGGTGTGATGCAAATGTATCCGTAAGACCATTGGGGCAAAAAGAGTTTGGTATAAAGACAGAGATCAAGAATCTTAACTCCTTTAAATTTGTCGAAAAGGCCCTTGAATATGAGATAAAGCGGCAGATAAAGATTCTCGATGAAGGCGGAAGGATTGAACAGGAGACAAGGCTGTGGAATACAGAGAGAGGGATAACAGAGCCAATGCGAAGCAAGGAAGAGGCACATGACTACCGGTATTTCCCTGAACCTGACCTTGTGCCAATAACAGTTGAACAAAGATGGATTGATGAGATAAATGAATCACTGCCAGAACTACCAGATAAAAAAAGGCACCGTTTTGTCTCAGGGTACGGACTCCCAGAATACGACTCTGATTTACTTACTTCTGAGAAGCCGCTTGCTGATTGGTTTGAAATGGCAGTCAGTCTTGGAGGACAACCGAAAGCTATCTCAAACTGGATAATGGGTGACTTGATGAGATTCTTAAATGAAGATACTAAAACCATTGAAGAATGTCCCCTGAAACCAAAACAGCTCGTTGATATGCTTAAGCTCATAGAAAATGGGACTATCAGCGGTAAGATAGCAAAGACAGTCTTTCAGGAAATATATAAAACCGGCAAGGATGCAGAAATTATCGTAAAAGAAAAGGGACTGGTACAGATAAGTGACTCAGGTGCAATAGAGAAGGCTGTTGATGATATGATTGCAAAGAATCCAAAAGAGGTGGAAAGGTTTAAGGGTGGTGAGGAAAAACTCATGGGATTCTTTGTGGGCCAGGTCATGAAATTGACCAAAGGCAAAGCAAATCCGCAAATGGTGAATGAATTGCTAAAAAAGAAATTATCATAGAGGGAAAAATAAATCATAATTTAACCACAGAGAGCACAGAGATTTAAGATTAAGATAATGAGCATACAGAATGACTTTTTAATATCATTTGAGACACTTCAAATCCCCCCTTACCCCCCTTTTCTAAAGGGGGGAGTAGGGGGATTACTCATTTTCATAATCTTTTTTCATAACGTTCGTGTTTCATCTATTTTATCAGTGTCCTCACTGTTTTCTCTGTGTCCTCTGTGGCTATTAAATGCATTTTTTGTATTATGAGCATATTTCCTGTTACTCCATTAAAAGGAAAATTATTAAAAGAAAAGCTCGATGCTCTCAATATTCGTGAAGAGGACATAAAGGAATCCTTTGTTCGTTCAGGTGGCAGAGGCGGGCAGAATGTAAATAAAACATCAACATGTGTTTACCTTAAACATATCCCAACAGGGATTGAGGTTAAATGTCAGAAGGAACGTTCCCAGGCACTGAACCGTTATCATGCACGGGTACTCCTTGCAAATAAAATTGAACAATTGATAAAAGGCAAGGAAAGTGAAGAGATACAAATGATAGAGAAGATTCGCCGTCAAAAGCGAAAACGATCGAAAAGGGCAAAAGAGAAAATGCTTGCTGACAAGAAAATGGTATCAGTAAAGAAAAGACTTCGATTTGTTCGATTTAAAGAAGAAGAGTAGATACGGAGTGGTTTTATTCGGGGCTTTCAACCAGCATTCATGTAAAGCTCCAAAACCGTTTGTCAAGCCAAAACCGTTACATTTCCCTTTAGTCGCAGGTGGTAGCCGCAACCTTTAGGTTGCGCCATTAACGCAGGCTAAAGCCTGCGGCTACCAAATTCCACCCGTCACTGAATGGTTACTACATCTCGACACGTGTTAAAACTCCGTGTAATTTGTGTGGTGGAAATTGATAGAATTGGACAAAGGCAGGATTCAGCTTTTTTATAACTGAAAATACCTTCCAGATAATATTTCTGGTAGCTATGTCTTCAAGGCCGTAAAAGATTGTCTTTTCATCTATTCCTGCCTCTCTCAATAGCTCCTCTATATCAAAAACCTCCATGTATCCACATTGAATCTCAAATTGTCTTAACCCTTCAGCAAGGTCCTCTTTAAAGAATCCTGTAACGCCAAATGGGTCGTCTCTTTTTACAATGGAGACGAGGATGTTGTTTTCATAGATGATATTATTTGAAAACATGGTGTTCACGATATAGGGAGGTATCTCCTTTGCATCTCTCAGAAAGAAAAGAGCAGTTCCGCTACTTCTGCCTACACTATGATATATCTCTCGATATTTTTTGAGGAAGACACTTATACCCACAGGCTGAAGTGACCTGTAAAGTTTTTTCTGGCCAAAGGTATATATGATAATTATGGTGAATGGGATAGAAGCTATGATAATGGACCAGTAGCCACCGTGAGGTATCTTGAACAGGTTTGACCAAAAGAATACCGCAGCAACTAAAATTACGACCATTGCGATAGATGCCTTTAATTTTTTACCTTTTAAAAGGAATATCCATGTCATTAAAATGCCTGTAATAATCATGTCACCGTTGACCGCCAGACCATACGCTGCAGCGAGACGATGTGATGCACCAAACTCAAATATAATAAAGAGAACCGCAATAAGCAGAAACCAGTTCACAAAACCAATGTATATCTGTGACCTCAGTTCAGTGGATGTATAGTCCACCTTAAACAAGGGCATAACGCGAGTAGTAATACCCTGATAAACGATGGAGAACATCCCACTGATCATTGCCTGAGAGGCTATAATCGTCGCAATAATACTGAGAATGAGAAACGGGATATACAGTATCCGTGCCTGATGGAATATCATCCCGAAAAGAACACTCTTTGTATCTGGATGGGCAATAAGATATGCGCCCTGTCCAAAATAATTTAACAAAAGCGCAGCAAATACAAAATACCATGCTCTGAGAATAGGCCTTCGGCCTAAGTGTCCCATATCAGCATATAATGCCTCTCCACCTGTGGCACAGAGGATAACCTCAGAAAGCACCAAAAATCCCGACATGCCATTTTCATAGAGGAATTTAAAGGCATAGTATGGATTTATAGCCTTTATGACAAAAGGTGCACTGAGAATTGATACAAATCCTGAAACAGACAATGCTA
>VGWY01000010.1 GCA_016873575.1 Nitrospira sp.
TTGCTAATATCAAGAAAGAGTATAGCCTTTTTTAAGCTCCCTCAACCTCACTGTAATATAGCAAGCTCTTTGCCAAAGAGGGGAAATGGAAAAGATTGACCCACTCGATTACGCGAAGACCCAGTATTATTAAGAGCATAGCTCAAGCCAGACCTGCTTATAAAAGAGATTAATATACAATGGATATTCCCATAATAGGCATAACAGTAGATGTAGATATAGATGGTGAATATCTGAGACTCAAGCACCATTATCCCGGTGCAATAGTAAGGGCAGGTGGTATACCAATATTAATCCCTCCAACAGGTAAACCTGCATCCTATGCAGAAAGGATTGACGGACTTCTTATTCCAGGAGGCAATGACCTTTATCCTTTTTATTACAATGAAGATATGATGCCTCAGGTGAAACCTGTTCCAAGAGAAAGGAGTGACTTTGAGATTTCCTTACTGAAAGAGGTGGTAAGTCGTCAAATGCCTGTTATTGGAATATGTTACGGGATGCAGCTTATCAATGTTGCTTTTGGGGGTACGCTCTATCAGGATATTAATTCACAAGTGATAGAAGTAATCAATCACAAAAAAGATCATTTGATTGTGATAGACGAGGACAGGTTTTTTAGAAAGGGTGAATTTCTTGTAAACAGTACCCATCATCAGGCAGTGAAGGAGCTTGGTAAAGGCTTGAAGGCATTTGCATATTCAACTGATAATCTGATCGAGGGATTTTATATGGAGGACTATCCTTATCTCATCGGTGTGCAATGGCATCCCGAACGACTGATTGATGACAGCCTTTCTTTAGAGTTGTTTAATTCATTTGTAGAGGCATCGAAAAAAAACAGATAAACCACAGAGGACACAGAGATAAAAACTGATAAGGTCTTTTGTATTTTTTTATTACTTATCTTCATTACATCATGTACATCTCAGAACCGTCTCGACGGGTATATTTATTACAGGCTAAATACAAACCCAACCACCCTTGACCCAGCACTTATCGTTGATGTCACGGGCGGTTCGATTTCTGCGAAGTTGTTCAATGGACTTGTCAGACTGGGAGATGATATGAGCATCCAGCCTGATATTGCCAAAAGCTGGTCAATATCAAGGGATGGACTGACCTATATCTTCAGGTTAAAACATAATATATTTTTCTCAAATAAACGGGAAGTTAAGACCACTGACTTCAAGTATTCCTTTAAGAGAATATTGGCTCCTGAAAGTAAGTCTCCCAATACATGGGTGCTCGAAAAAATCCTTGGAGCAGAAGAATTTATGAAGGGGAGGGCAGGGGATGTTAAAGGGATAAGGGTAATAGATGATTATACCCTTGAGATACGCCTGAAAAAACCATTTTCACCATTCCTCAGCCTTCTTGCCATGACTGCTGCCTATGTTGTACCTAAGGAGGAAGTGGAGCGATGGGGGCCTGATTTTTCGAGTCATCCTGTTGGCACAGGGCCTTTTATCCTGAAGGAGTGGTTGCCAAACAGGGAGCTGCGACTACAAAAAAGAGAGGATTATTTTGATGGTCCTGCAAATGTAAAAGGCATGATTTACAGGATAATACCCGAAGACCTGACTACAGTAACAGAGTTTGAAATAGGAAACCTTGATGTAATTACGATACCTGCATCAGAGTATTCAAGATATAAGAACGACCCCCAAAGACAACCCTTTATTTCGTCAATCAAAGGCTTGAATACATATTATCTCGGTCTCAATTGTTCAAAGCCACCTTTTAATAATCTTTCTCTCAGAAAGGCTGTCAGTCATGCCATTGACAGGGAAAAGATACTGAATACAATTTATGAAAAACGCGGGAGATTAGCACATGGCCCTGTACCTGATATTATGAGAAAGTGGAATACGCCATCTTATTATGAATACAATCCTGAAAAGGCGAAGGAATTAATCAAAAATGAAGGGCTCAATGGCGTCACAGTAAATTTTTATATAACAGCAGACCAGGAAGTTGTTGATATAGCAGAGGTTATACAATCTTATATCAAAGCAGTTGGAATAAATGTCAGGATAAAACAGCTCGAATGGAGTGCCTATAAAGAGGCTGTCAATAAGGGAGAACCTGATATGTTCTATCTGAGTTGGTGGGCGGATTACCCTGATCCTGAAAATTTTTTATTCCCACTGTTTCATTCTTCAAACTATGGTCCAGCCGGAAACAGGACAAGATATACCAACCATACTGTAGATTCATTAATAGAAAAAGGCCAGCATGCACTTGACCAGAAGACGAGAGACTTATATTACAGTCAGGCTGAGGAGATAATAGTTAAAGAATCGCCCTGGGTATTTTTCTGGCACAGAACTGACTTTACTATCATGCAGCCGAGGATAAAAAATTATAAAATCTATCCTATTTACAGCATGGATAAGGGGACAGAGATCTCGTTTTAAGCACAAAAATACATTTAATAAACCACAGAGGTCACAGAGTCTGAAATTATTTAGGATTTAGATATTAGGATTTCGGATTTAAAATTTCTCTGTGTTCTCTGTGTACTCTGTGGTTTATTGCTTTATTTGAATTGCTTTTAGGTTTTTGTTTTTCTAAAATTCTTCAGTGAAACTATTTTCTCATCGGGCATTTCTTCTTTCTCTGGTTCCCTATGTTTTTGAGATTCATCAACTGAGTCCTTTACATTCCGCATATCCCACCTGTCAAACCTTACCTTGGCATCTGGAGAAAACACAGCCACTATGTCGTCATGGTGGATGAAGCATTTTTCGGCTCTATTACTAACCCCGAAACCAAGTGCGGCTATAATGCCTCCATCCTCAGTCCATTTAAGGGTTTTATAATTCTTGTTATTAAACACTAAGATTAATCCCTTCTCTTTCTCTCCATCTGTGAACCCTCTATTGCCTATTACGGTTTTGTCAGAATACTTAACAATTATGAAAACACGACCATAGTCATTTAAAAGATCATAGAAAAGATTCTGGAGATATTTAATTTGAATTTTCATAGAAGCCTGTGAAAGCCCTGCAGGCAAAGCTCGCAGGGCTTTCTTTATAACTATTTTGCTTTCTTAATAATAATCCTGGCTGCCCGTACATTTATTTTGTATCCGCCTGAAACTGTAAAGTATCCTTTATATAGGTCGGACAGATCTGTAATCTTTGCAATAAACCAGTCCGAATTCCGGGCTTCATCTTTATTTTCAGGGGCACGGTATATTCCATTATCCTGACGATCGAGGACAATTACCTCAACACCAAGTTTAAGGTCATTTTGTGTGGCTATTCTTGTTGAATAATAATATTTCGTCCATACCTTATTTCCATCCGAAACCTTTAGAAATTCTCCTTCCCCTTTCGTCTTTTGAGTTGGCGGTGTAATCATCTTTGCAAGATAGACATAAATCCATTCCTGATTCTTAAGGGGTTCTGTTGAGATGAAATAGTCATCCGATTGTATATAATGATCATCATCCTGGACAGAGACATCATTGGAAATCGTATCTTTGACAGGTTTTTGCGGTTGAGAAGAATCGTTTGACCGGACCGGTTTTTGAGGAGCAGTCTGATTATCCTGATTGGACAAATCACGCTGGTAAAGCCATTCCTCTGTTTCCTTAAATGTTTCGTCAATGCTTGATTCTGCATATGCATACCCTGCCAACCCGAGTGCAATAATGAAGAATACTATGAACAATTTACTTTTCATGGAAACCTCCTTGACAATATTTTATATTCTCTATCTAAACCTCAAAGATAAAATCTATCTCTAAGGGTGAATTTAAGGGGAGAACATTCACACCAACTGCTGCCCTTGCGTGTCTGCCTGCATCACCAAATATTTCAAAAAGAAGATCCGATGCTGCATTCAAGACCTTTGGTTGTTCAGTAAAGTCAGGCGCTGACGCAACATAACCCGTAATCTTAACGCAACTTTTAACCTTATCGAGACCTCCCAGATGTGATTTCAGGATTGACAGGGCATTCATCACAATCTGTCTGGCATCTTCCTGCGCTTCTTCTAAGGGTACAGATTCGCCAACCCTGCCTGTTCTTCTTAGTTTTCCATCCCGGAGTGGAAGTATGCCGCTGAGGAATAAGAGATTTCCTGTCTTGACACACGGCACATAAGAGCCGAGTGGCTTTGGTGACCCAGAAAGATATATGCCTAATTCTTCCAGTCTTTTTTCAGGCGATATATTTTTCATTTTTCTCTGTGCCCTCTGTGTTCTCTGTGGTAAAATTAATTCTTTACAACCCCAGTTCCTCTGGTATACCTATCCTCCCAAGCACTGCTGATGCTGCTGCAACAGCAGGGTTGGATAGATACACCTCGCTCTCACGATGGCCCATCCTGCCGACAAAGTTTCTGTTTGTAGTTGCAATCGCCCTTTCACCTTTTGCAAGTATTCCCATATGTCCACCGAGACATGGCCCACACGTTGGTGTGGAGACTACTGCTTCTGCCTCTATGAATATATCTAATAAACCTTTCTTCATTGCCTGTCTGTATATCTTCTGGGTTGCCGGTATCACAATCATTCTCACATTAGGATTAATTTTTCTGCCTTTTATAACCGTTGCAGCCTCTAATAAATCTTCAAACCTTCCGTTTGTACAGGAGCCGATGACAACCTGATCAATAGTAACTTCAAATAACTCTGCTGCAGGTCTCACATTCGATGGAAGATGCGGACATGCAACAGTAAGAGGGATCTTTGAGCAGTCATACTCACGGATTTCTACATAGTGTGAATCTTTGTCAGATTTGTAAAAAATATATGGCCTTTTTGCCCTGTTTCTCACATACGATTTTGTGATTTTATCAGGTACAATGATTCCATTCTTCCCTCCAGCCTCTATAGCCATGTTGCACATGGTAAGCCTTCCATGCATTGGAAGATTCCCTATCGTCTCTCCTTCAAATTCCATTGCCCTGTAAAGCGCACCATCAACACCTATGTCTCCAATGGTATGAAGTATTAAATCCTTCCCTCCTGCCCACTTGTTTAGTTTGCCATAATAGATAAACTTCGTTGACTCTGGAACTTTAAACCAGCATTCCCCTGTTGCCATTGCAGCTGCTACATCTGTGGAACCTACTCCGGTTGAGAATGCGCCAAGTGCACCATAGGTGCATGTGTGACTGTCTGCACCGATGACCAGATCTCCTGGCACAACAAGACCCTCTTCAGGAAGAAGTGCATGCTCGATACCCATCCTGCCTACCTCAAAATAGAGGCTAAGATTGTACTCTCTCGAAAAATCCCTTAACATCTTACATTGCTCTGCTGCCTTTATATCTTTCTGAGGGGCAAAATGGTCAGGGATAAGGGTGATTCTGTCTTTATTGAATACATCCTTTGCACCGATCTTTTTAAATTCTGATATCGCAATGGGTGCAGTTATATCATTTGCAAGGATAAGATCAACCTTCGCATTGATTAATTCATTAGGTGAAACCTTTTTCTTACCCGAATGCGCTGCGAGAATCTTTTCAGTAATCGTCATTACTCACCTCTCTAACAAATCCCCCCATCCCCCCTTTACTAAAGGGGGGTTAAGGGGGATTACGTTATAAATCATTTTTTCCTCTCAAATAATTTGCCGGCAACAATCACAAAGAGAACAGATGTTCCAATAATCACGGCTATATCTATTATAAACAAAAAATCAGGGCTCATTGTGCCTGTCTTGAACTGGAATAGTACATGCTTCATCGCATCAATACCATACGTAAGAGGATTTATCTTTGAAATTAGATTCAGGATATCCGGCAAAAGCTTTATAGGGTACATAGCACCTGAAAGAAAAAACATCGGCATGATTATGAAATTCATTATTACACTGAAGCTCTCATAGCTCTCATAGAATGTTGCAAGGACAATCCCGAAAGCTGAGAGACAGAATGATAAAGCGGCAGATATGAGGATAACCCATATGATTTGGAGTATACCGAGCTTAAACCCTATGAAGGGGAAAAGGGCAAGGATAATTACTGCCTGGATGGTTGATACAACTGTACCGCTCAATGCCTTGCCAATAACTATGGAAAACCTTGATACAGGTGCAACGAGGATCTCCTTCATAAAACCGAATTCCTTATCCCAGATTATGGATATTGATGAAAAGATTGAGCTAAAGAGTATCGTCATCCCGAGTATCCCCGGAAAAATAAACTGTATGTATGGTACTCCGGTATCAGGCGATACGAGTCGGGACATCCCTGTACCAACAATAAACAGCCACAGGAGTGGCCTTGCGATTGTTGAAATAAGGCGGCTCCTCTCCCGTATGAATTTCTTAAATTCCCTCGCAACTATTACATAGATTGCATTAAATTCCACAACCGTCCCTATCGGTGATAAGCAGGACTGGTTTGAGCGACTTTCGAGATTTTTCGGTAACAGTTTCTTGGCGAAATGAAGCGGCCACAGCCTCGACTGTCTGAACCCGAAGGGTGAGTTTCGAGGCTGTAGCGGAATGAGATTAGAACTGTCGGAAAAGATCGTCGGAAGCGAAAACCGGTCCTGCTTATGAAAAACCTATATTCCTGGATTTGAGAACTATTGCCTTCTTCTATATGCACGCACATGTTCCTTTACATTATCCCCTTCTGATGCCTCTTCTTCTCTTATCGCCTTGCCGGTGAGTTTCAAAAAGACATCGTTCAAAGTTGGCCTTTGGAGCCTGACAGAAAGGACACCTTCACCAATCGTCCTAATCATCTCAGGTATGCAGGTATCACCCATCAAACAGGTCATATAAAGCTCTTCTCCCTTTTCTGACACATCAAATCCGAATAATCTTTTTATCTCTTCCTGTGTCTTTACATTGTCAGTAGTTCTTATGTAAACGATATCGCCACCCACAGTCATCTTTAATTCAGCAGGACTTCCCATGGCAATGATCTTTCCATTGTCAATAATCGCAATCCTGTCACAGACTTCTGCCTCTTCCATGTAATGGGTGGTCATAAAGATGGTCACATGATGTTTTTCAGGGAGTTCTTTTATAAATTCCCAGAGATTTGCCCTGCTCTGTGGGTCGAGGCCAAGTGTTGGTTCATCAAGAAACAGTACGCTCGGTCTGTGTATCAGTCCTCTCGCAACCTCCAGCCTGCGCTTCATCCCGCCTGAGAATTTCTTGACAAGGTCATTCTTTCTGTCAAATAAGTCCACAAACCTCAGGACATCATATACACGTTCCTGCCTCTCGTTTTTGGGGACATTATATAAATAAGCATGGAAGATAAGGTTCTCATAGGCGGTCAGGTCTTTATCGAGGGTTGTGTCCTGGAATACGATTCCGATAGACTTTCTTACTTCTGCAGGTTCTTTCATGCAGTCATGTCCTGCTATGAATGTCCTGCCAGAAGTAGGAGAAAGGAGTGTGCAGAGAATATTTATAGTAGTGGTCTTCCCTGCACCATTTGGTCCAAGAAAGCCAAAGATTGTGCCTTCTTCTACCTCGAAGGAGATATTGTTGACAGCGGTGAGATTATCAAATTTTTTTACGAGATTTTCGACTGTGATTATTGCCACATGAGAAGTTTACCATGTATCCTGTGTCTTCTTCACTTTTTTCTTTCCCTCTTGCAATTGCAGTTAAGCCCGTGAGTGCAACCCTCAAATGGATTTATAGCAAGCGCTTCCGGTACGAACTCCCCGCATTTACAATTCCATCCTTTACCCGTGAAGGTTGACTTATCAAGCTCTCTGCCACACACAGGACACAATGGTAAGATACCTTCTATATATGAGTAGCTTTTTGTTTTATCCACAAAAATAGTATAGCACAATAATGTTTTTGCTATTTATATTCCATAACGAAGTTCGTGGTGGTATACTACATTATGGATTATTTAACTGCATGGAGAAGTCGCTTAGCTGAGGATAATGAAAAGAGACTTGAGCTTTTTAGAAAGACAAAAGAGACTGCTAAAAAGGCAGCAGAGATCTTGGTTGAAAAGTTCGGAGCAGGTCAGGTTTATCTTATAGGGTCACTTTTAAGTGAAGATGATTTTACAGAACATTCTGATGTTGATATTGCCGTAAGTGGTCTAAAGACAGAACAATATTTTAAGGCATTAAGTTTCATCTGGGGACTTTTCCCAAAGGGGATTAACCTTGATCTTATCCCGATAGAAGATGCAGATGAATATGTAAAGACAAGGATTCTTACAGAGGGTGTGATTCTTTATGACAAAGAACAGTCTGCGCATTCTTGAGAAAGAAATAGAGAAAGAACTGAGAGACCTCGAGAGGCTGGATAAGGAAATGAATGAATTTTTGAAGTTTATTAACTCTCTCCAAAGCAGTCTCTAACCTTATCAATCCTCTTTACACACTGAAGATAGTCACAGAAAAATAACCACTAAGAACGTTGGCGTACTAATAAATTTAACTCGAATGATTCGTTAATGTTCATTGATTATTGTATGTACCACTCATTCTTATCCTTTGGTACATACCAGTGTATAAAGTCATACCATATGCCAAGTGGTGCCTTTTCAACTCCTTTAAACCTTTTATGAAGTACTGGAAGGGCATCTGGAACATAAAGGAATGTATATGGCTGGTCTTCTACAAGTATTTCATGTATCCTGTGGTAAATCCTTTTTCTTTTTTCCATATCAAAGGTCTGCCTGCCTTCAAGTAAAAGCCTGTCTACCTCATCATTTTTATATGAAATAAAGTTGAACTCACCCTCTTTTGTCTTTGAGGAATGCCAGATGTCATAGGCATCAGGGTCTCTTGACAAAGCCCAACCGAGGATAACTGCCTCAAATCGTTTCTTGTCAATAAATTCATGGAGCATTGCCTGCCATTCAAGCACCTTTATATTCATATCAACACCGACCCTTTTCAGATTCTCCTTTATAATCTGTGCTGTCTTGAGCCTTGCCTCATTACCCTGATTTACAAGTACGGTGAAGCTAAATGATATTCCGTCTTTTTCAAGGAGACCGTTTTCCCCCATCTTCCATCCTGCCTGGGCAAAAAGCATCCTTGCCTTTTCAGGGTTAAATTCAATATCCTTCACATCTGAATTATATGCCCATGACTCTGGTGGAAATGGTCCTGTACAGGGTGTACCGTAGCCAAGTAGAACCCCATCAATAATATCCTTTTTGTTTATAGAGTGGGTGATGGCCTGTCTAATCCTCTTATCTGAGAATTTAGCATCGAGGAGATTGTAGCCTAAATATGTATATCCGAAGGCAGGATATCTGAATTTCTGAAAGTACTTGTTGAAGAAATTTGAACCTGCTTGAAGCTTGAATTGTGGAGGGGTAAGTCCCATAAAGTCTATCCCTCCGAATTTCAGCTCAAGGAACATAGTTGCTGTATCAGAAATAACCCTTGCAATATATTTATCAACCTTTGGCTTTCCCTCGAAATAGTCATCAAATGCCTCTAAGACTATCTTCTGGCCGGTAACCCATTCCTTTAATTTATACGGGCCAATACCTAATGGATTTCTATTGTAATATTCATTAGTTATATCTTTTCCTTCAAGTATATGTTTAGGTATTATTCCCATACCCCATGACTCGAGTGCAGGTGCATACGGCTCTTTGTACGTTACCCTGAGGGTGTATTTATCCAGGGCCTCAACCTTTTCAACAGGCCCATAGTTACTGCTGTATGGAGTTGGTACTTTTGGGTCTATAACTGTCTTATAAGTAAATAAGACATCCTCAGCAGTGAATTCAACCCCATCGTGCCATTTGACTCCTTTCCGAAGATGGAATGTTATTTTCAGTCCATCTGAAGAGATATCCCATGACTCAGCAAGGTCACCTGTTATCTTTATGTTTTTATCATATTTTGTAAGGCCATTATATATAAGACCGCTGATTTCACCTGAGGCACTGTCTGAAGCAAGCAATGGAAGGAGTCTCTTTGCATCAGCGAGAAAACCTATGGTTATTGTATGAGGGTTTTTTATTTCAGGCTCACGGGTACAGGCAAAACTTAAAAGTAAGAAGTAAAAAGTGAGAAGTAAGATGGGGGTTCTAAATTTCACAATCTTTTTAATTTACAACAAAAAAAGAAATTTAATGCATGATTCATGATTCTTAATCCCCCTTTAGTAAAGGGGGACTGAGGGGGATTTACCTGCATCCTCCATCTTTTTCTTTATTTCATAGGTGCTGGTTGAGGTGCTTGCTGTTTTACAGGAATTTGCTGCTGTGCAGGTGCCTGAGGTGTCTGGGGTGTTTGACTGGGTTGTACACCTCCACCCTGAATTGGTGCCGGGGCGACTGGGGAGGGCGCTTTCTTTACAACAGAGCCTCCTTTTACAGTAACAATTGCTAAGGTAAAAGATGTGATCATAAAAAGAATTGCAGCAACTGTTGTCAGCTTGCTGAGAAAAGTTGCTGCACCGCGACTTCCAAAGAGTGTCTGGCTTGAACCTCCAAAGGCTGCCCCCATCTCTGCCCCCTTACCACTTTGCAGAAGGACTACAGCTATAAGAAAAAAACAGACAAGAAGATGAATTATTAATAAAAGTGTTGCCATTTTTCCTCCAGATTTTTACTTTAACCTTTCTTAAACTTAACAATCCTAACAAAACTATCAACCTTCAGGCTCGCCCCACCAACAAGTGCACCATCCACATCCTTGCAAGCCATCAGGGAATCTATATTCTCAGGTGTTACACTACCACCATATAATATACGAATCTCATTACCCTTATTACCATACAGAATTTTTTGCCGTTCTCTTATATACGCATGTGCCTCCTGCGCCTGTTCAGGTGTTGCAGTCTTCCCTGTCCCGATTGCCCAGATAGGCTCGTAGGCTATGACTATGTCTTCAGTATCAGTTTCGTATAGCCCTTTATCTATCTGTCTCTGCAATACATCAAATGTTTTTCCTGCCTCCCTTTCTTCAAGGGACTCTCCTATACAAAAGATGATTTTCAGTCCAACCTTTTTAGCAGCCTTAATCTTTTTGTTTACGGTCTCATCAGTCTCATGAAAATACTGTCTTCTTTCAGAATGGCCAATAATCACATAGTTGCAGCCAATATCAACAAGCATGACAGGTGAGACCTCGCCTGTGTATGCGCCCTTCTCTTCACAGAAGACATCCTGTGCAGCAAGTATTATACCGGTGCCTTTCAGTTTTTCTGCTGCTATTGATAGAGATGTAAAAGGAGGTGCAATAACAATATCAACATCTGTCACATCTTTCACAGCAGTGATAAAACCAGATAGAAAGTCCTGTGTCTCAGAAGTAGTCTTATTCATCTTCCAATTCGCTGCTATAAATGGCCTTCGCATCATGATACTTTAGTTGAAATATTGATTTTATGTCAACCCAATGCGGTTATGGTATAATGCATTCGCAATGGATATTAAGAAATTTGTGAGACCAAATATTCGTTCTTTAACGCCATATAAGGCAAAGGAGATTCCCTGCAAGGTTAAGCTTGATGCAAATGAAAGTCCATATGTATTTAAAGATGCATTAAAGGTATTAAAATCTATAAAAACAAATAGATACCCTGACCCGGAGGCAAAAACTTTAAAGAAACTCATTTCAAAATACTTTACAGTAAGTCCGGAAAGCATACTTCAGGGGAATGGTTCTGATGAACTCATTTATTATCTCATCACAACCTTTGGAGGTCCTGTCCTCTATCCGATACCTACATTTTCAATGTTCGGTATTATTACACAGGCCATCGGTGAAAAGAGGATCGAGATACCTCTTGATGAAGAATTTGACCTTGATATGGACAGGATACTCAAAGCAATTCGCAAAGAAAGGCCAAAGCTTATCTTTTTAAGCTCTCCGAATAACCCTACTGGAAACTGTTTTTCTTCTGAAAGGATTTTAAAGATAATTGATGTAACCTCAGCACTCAGCACTCAGCACTCAGCACGGTCGATTGTAGTGGTTGATGAGGCATATCAGCCATTTTCGAGCAGAAAGGGATTTTTGCCGCTGTTGAAGGACTACGAAAACCTTGTGATAATGAGAACGCTGAGCAAGATAGGGCTTGCAGGCTTGAGGGTAGGGTTCCTGATAGCAGATGAAGAGATAATCAGAGAGGTAAATAAGGTGAGACTTCCATTTAACCTCAATTCGCTTTCACAGAAAGTTGCAATAGAGGTATTAAAGGAAAGAAAGACTATGCAGTCTCATATAAGGTCAATTGCCTCTGAGCGGAGAAGACTTTTTCAAGAGATGACAAAGATAAGCAGCATAAGACCATATCCTTCTGAAGCGAATTTTATTTTGTTCAGGGTAAAGGACTCTGACAGAGTATATAAAGACCTTTTAAGTAAAGGTGTACTTGTTAGAAATATGAAAGGCGTTGTGGATGGTTGTCTGAGGGTTACTGTAGGAACGCCAGAGGAGAATAAAACATTCCTAAAGGTACTTAATAAGGAGGTTATGTAATAAGCCTGTTGTTTGAATGTTGTAGGAATGTAAAATGTCATGCTGAACTCGTTTCAGCATCTAATAAAATTCAATACATTATGAGACCTTGAATCTCGATGCGAGTCTCGGAATCGAGTCGTACCGACTTCGCTGAGAGTCGCTACGACAAGTTCAGGGTGACGAATAGTAACAGGTTGAGCAGGGAGGCGATAGATGAGAACTGCTAAAGTAGAGAGGAAAACAAAAGAGACGGATATAAAGGTAATGCTTAATCTTGAGGGAAAAGGTAAATATACTATAGATACCTCTATACCGTTCCTTGACCACATGCTCTCTTTAATGTGTAAACATGGGCTTTTTGATATGACGATAAAAGCAAAAGGGGACATCGAAGTTGACTATCACCACACAGTAGAAGATGTTGGCATAGTTCTTGGGAAGGCTGTTAAACAGGCCATCGGTGATATGAAAGGAATATCACGGTTTGGAGGGGCATCTGTGCCAATGGATGAGGCACTTGCTTCAGTAATGCTTGATATCAGTGGAAGACCGTATCTTGTATATAAGGTTGAATTACCAAAGAAGAGTAAGATAAAGACTTTCGATCCCGACCTTATTGAGGACTTCCTTCAGGCATTTGTAAGCAACAGCGGTATAACCCTCCATGTTGCATCTCCCTATGGCAGGAATATACATCACATAATTGAGGCGGTGTTCAAAGCACTGGGAAGGGCACTCAGACAGGCAGTAGCTATTGATCCAAAAGTGAAAGGTGTCCTCTCAACAAAGGGAAGACTCTAACATCGAGATACATAATACATGATTTTATAATCCCTTTAAATCTCCTTTACTATTTCATAATCCTCTGACTTGAATGTTCCAATAAATTGAGTTATCGTTAGTAAAAGCTGTATTGGAGTTATCAGTTGAAAAAGAAGAAACAAAAGTTGTCACAATTTGCAACCACCTCAAAAAGCCTAAATACTCACCTACTTTACCTTTCACAGACAGAGAAGTTCGGAATAAAAGACAACAGGTTGAGTAACAAAGAGGAGTGACTGCGAAGGAATTTTATGCCCATAGCATTGACGGAAAGACGGTTGATGACTGGCACCGGCTTGAGGAGCATCTGAAGAATGCCGCTGAACTCGCCGCATCGTTTGCAGCGGAATTCGGATGCGAGAAGTGGGGACGATTGGCGGGGCTGTGGCATGATCTGGGAAAGTACTCGGAAAATTTTCAGAAGATGCTCTTTGCTTCCGCCGATGCGCATGTTGAGACGCAGCCCGGAAGGGTCGATCATTCGACGGCAGGGGCGATTCATGCCATTGAAAAATTCAAAATCCCGGGCAGAATATTCAGCTATCTTATCGCCGGACACCACGCGGGGTTGCCGGATTGGCAAACTGATACTGCTGGCAGAAAGAGCCTTGTACACCGTCTGCAGAATGTTGCGCTTCTCAAAGACCTGCCTTTCTCTAACATCCCTCATCATATCATTGAGCAATCACTACCAAAACAAAAATTCATAACAACGGGAGGTCATGCCCTGTGGATAAGGATGCTTTACTCCTGCCTTGTTGACGCTGACTTTCTTGAAACAGAGGCTTTTCTTGAGCCGGAAAAAACAAAGACCCGAAAGGGGTACCCTTCATTGAATGAACTCCTGCCGCTCTTTGAATCATATATGACTGATAAACAGACAAAGGCAGACGATACTTCTGTCAACAAACAGCGGGCGGAGATACTCAGGCAATGCATCGCAAAGTCAGCGCATAAGCCTGCAATATTCACGCTGACAGTTCCCACTGGTGGAGGCAAGACACTTTCCTCAATGGCATTCGCGCTGAATCATGCTGTAAAGCCCGGGCACAACAAGAGACGGATTATTTATGTTATCCCCTACACAAGCATTATTGAACAAACAGCCGAACAGTTCAGGGATATAATCAAAGATGCAGTTGTCGAGCATCACAGCAATGTTGACGTGTCGGATGAGAGCAAGGAGACCGCAAGAAGCAGGCTTGCCTGTGAAAACTGGGACGCTTCGATTATTGTAACTACTTCAGTTCAATTCTTTGACTCGCTTTTTGCCAATCGTTCAAGCCGCTGCCGAAAGCTACACAACATTGTGAACAGTGTTGTTATCCTCGATGAAGTTCAATTATTACCGCCTGAATATCTCAATCCGATTCTTCATACGATGAAGGAGCTTCATCAAAATTACAACGTGACATTTGTCCTCAGCACGGCGACGCAACCTGCATTTGGAATACATAAGTCGTTTGATTTTCACTTTGAAGGATTGGGTGATACGGTCGAGATAATGGAAAACCCCCTGTCCCTTCATGAGTCATTCAAGCGGGTTGAGGTGCATGTGCCAAACGATCTTCTTACGCACTGCGCATGGGAAGACCTTGCATCTGAACTTACTCAACATCCGTCAGTCTTGTGCATAGTCAACAGGCGTGACGACTGCCGGACTCTCTACGAATTGATGCCGGAGAAAGGAGAAAAAACCTTCCATCTCTCCGCCCTCATGTGCGGCGAGCATCGTTCAAAAGTGATTAATCAAATAAAGCAGAGACTCAAAGACAAAATCCCAACCCGTGTTATAAGCACCCAGCTTGTTGAGGCAGGCGTTGACCTCGATTTTCCAGTTGTCTACCGTGCCCTTGCGGGGCTTGATTCTATTGCACAGGCCGCCGGTAGATGTAACCGCGAAGGACTCCTTGAGAGAGGAAGTGTCATGGTTTTTGTACCCCCGAGTAAAATCCCCATTGGTTACTTGAGACAGGCAGGTGAAATAGGCCGGAGACTACTTGCTGAGAAGACAGGAGATTTACTTTCGCCTAAGAGATTTGAACATTTTTTTAAAGAACTGTACTGGCTCCAAGGGAATAACCTGGACCAGCATGAAATTCTGAAAGACCTTGCCACTGACAAGGATTTGCGGTTCAGTTTTTTTTCAGCGGCAAAGAAATTTAAGTTAATTGATGATTCAAAATATGCTCCTGTAATTGTGTGTTACGAAGAAGGGGAAAGATTAATAGAGATGTTGAAAAAAATCGGCCCCGAACGATGGCTGATGAGAAGGCTTCAGAGATACGTTGTGAATTTACCAAAGTACGTCCATGCAAAGCTTTACAACAAAGGCGCTATTATTGAAGCTCATCCGGGAATATTTATTCAAGTGTATGGGGCAATGTATCATCCTGAACTCGGTTTCTGTCCCGATAAATCCATGATCTACGAGCCAGATGACTTGATATTTTGACATTCCCCTCCATTAAGAGGATTAAGGGCAACATGTCCCCTCTTTGGCAAAGAGGGGCAAGGGGAGATTTTATAAATGAAAGGAGGACACATGAGAGATTCACCTATCAAAAGCAATGACTTCCGATTGAAGGTGTGGGGCAGAAACGCATGTTTTACCAGACCGGAGATGAAAGTCGAGCGCGTCTCATATGACGTCATAACGCCGTCTGCAGCACGCGGGGTACTTGAGGCTATCTTGTGGAAGCCCGCCATCTGCTGGAAGGTGACGCAGATTGATGTCCTGAATCCGATCAAGTGGGAATCGGTACGGCGAAACGAAGTCGGTGCCGTCATGTCTACGCGAACTAACGGACTGTTCATCGAAGAGCAAAGACAGCAGCGCGCAGCATTATTTTTGAGAGACGTGGCCTACACAATTCATGCGTATTTTGAGATGACGGACAAGGCAGGCGCGGAAGATACTATTGTTAAATTTCAGGAGATGTTTCTTCGCAGGGCAGAAAGAGGACAGTGCTTTCATCGTCCATATCTTGGCTGCCGAGAGTTCGCGGCAGAATTTGAAGTATTTACAAACGGCAAGCCCCTTCCGGAAACGATTTCAGAAACCCGCGACCTCGGCTGGATGCTATACGATATTTACCATGACAACTCATCGGACAAAAGTTTACAACATTTCTGTAACGATCATTGCCGACCATCATTCTTTAGGGCAAGTCTCAATAACGGACGACTGATGATTGACGAAAAGGAGGTGAGACAGTGATTTTGCAGGCATTGACATCTTATTACTACAGAAAGGAGGATGAGTTGCCGTCTGAAGGATTTGAGCAGAAAGAAATTCCTTTCCTGATTATCATTAATCAGGATGGTGAATTCATCAATTTACAAGACACTCGAACGCCTTTCGGTAAAAGACTTATAGCAAGAAAATTCGTCGTACCAAAAGAAAACGCATTATCAGGGAAGAATGCATGGCAAGCAACGAATCTTCTTTGGGATCACTATGGCTATGTGCTTGGATGTCCTAAAACAGATAGTAGCAAAGACAAAGAAATGGCAGAGAAGCAGCATAGAACTTTCATAGCGCAAGTGCAAGCACTTGCCGACACATTTCCAGAAGACCTTGAGCTTCAGGCGGTCAGGCGTTTCTATACGGGCGAACACTATAAAAAAGTTTTTGAGCATCCTTCATGGCAAGACTGCAGGAAGATTAATGGCTGCAATCTCAGCTTTCAGATTAATGGAGAAAATCGTCTTATTTGCCAGAGTGAAAATGTTAGCTCTTACGTTTCAAGAACTATCGAAGCCGAATCCGATGACGATGGCGATAATTCTGAACCGCGTGATATCGAGGGCATTTGTATGATTACTGGTGAGCGTGCGTCAATTGCTCGACTGCATCCGAGAACGCCAATAGCAGGAGCAAAAAGCAATGCCAAGATCGTATCCTTCCAGAAAAACATGGGCTTTGATTCGTATGGCAAACAACAGAGCTATAATGCGCCTGTCAGCAAACGAGCTGCCTTTGCTTACACAACTGCTCTTAATTATATGCTCGCCAAAGATTCACGTCAGAAAATATACGTGGGTGATGCTACTACCGTCTTTTGGGCTGGAAAGAAACATGAGATTGAAGACTGGTTTACAGACATATTCGGCGAACCTGCTAAAGGAGAATCCGAACAGGATAACGCTGCTATAAGGGCGTTATTTGAATCAATGAAAACCGGAGTGCCGCCTTTAGAGTGGAATTTAAATCAGTTTTATGTCCTCGGACTCTCACCAAACTCAGCTCGAATAGCTATTCGTTTCTGGTATTCGGGAACAGTGGCTGAGGTAGCAACAAGCATATTGCAGCATTTTGAAGACTTGAGTATTGTCCATGCTGACTATGAAATGCCACATTGTTCGCTTAATGAAATACTTGCAGCAACAGCGGTAGAAACAAACGACCCGAAAAAGACAAATCGCGTTTACTTCAGAGGAAAATATTATGATGTGACACCCAATCTTGCAGGTGATTTTATGAAGGCGATTCTTTCAGGCACTCCTTATCCTGAAACGCTTTTATCTTCAGTTATAAGAAGGATAAAAGCTGACCAATCTAAAAAGGATCGCAATGGAAGAACAATACCAAATGTTACGTATCCTCGCGCAGCGCTCATTAAAGGAATCTTGGTTAGAGACACACGATATAAAAATGAAAAGGAGGAGATTAGCATGGCATTGGACACAAGCAATACAAACCCAGGCTATCTACTGGGACGACTTTTTGCCGTACTTGAAAAAGTGCAAATTGAGTCAGCAGGTGGCGAAGGTAAAATTAACGCAACAATCCGTGATCGGTTCTATGGTTCGGCATCAAGCACACCTGTAGCAGTATTTGCGCACCTGATGAAACTGAAGAACCATCATTTGGCAAAGATAGAAAACTACAAGAACTTTTATGAAAAATTGATCGGAGAAATTACAGACAAAATATCGGCTGATAATGCGTACCCCACTCATCTTTCATTGGATGATCAGGGGCGTTTTGCAGTCGGCTATTATCACCAGAGGCAGGATTTTTTCAAAAAGAAAGATGCACTTGAATAAATAAATTCCGAAGGAGGAATAAACATGAGCAACATAATAAACAACCGGTATGATTTTGTACTATTCTTTGATGTAAAGGACGGTAACCCTAACGGAGACCCAGATGCTGGAAATCTTCCACGAGTTGATCCCGAAACAGGACATGGGCTTGTAACGGATGTGTGTCTCAAGAGAAAGGTAAGAAACTATGTCGCGTTAGATAAGAATTATGCTCCAAAATTTGATATTTACGTCAAAGAAAAGGCAGTTCTTGGAAGAGCACATGTTCAAGCGTTTAAAGATTTGAATATTCAGCTTGGTGAAGAATCCAGACAAAATATCTCAAAAGAATTAGTGGAGAGTTTGGAAGAAATAGGATTGCCCGAAGGGTTAAGTATTGACCTGAATGATGAAACAGATACTTATTCTCTTATTGTTGCTTCCGATGCCTATAAAAAGTCTATTAAAGAATGGCTAAAAGAAGTAAAACCTTCAAAAGAAATTAAGAGCTTGATTACTGATGTTCTTAAAAATGCAAAATCAAGACGACCGAATGGCGAAGAAGTTGAGATGGGCAGAAAGAAGATGTGTGAAACTTTTTATGATATAAGAACATTCGGTGCTGTCCTTGCATTGAAGAGTGCTCCAAACTGCGGTCAGGTTCGAGGGCCTGTCCAGTTAACATTTGCCCGAAGTGTTGATCAGGTTGTACCGCTTGAACACAGTATTACCCGCATGGCTGTTGCTACTGAGGCAGAGGCTGAAAAACAGCAAGGCGACAACAGGACTATGGGAAGAAAGTTTACAGTTCCCTACGGTCTTTACCGTTGTCATGGTTTCGTGTCCGCACCGTTTGCAGCACAGACAGGTTTTAACGAAGATGATTTGAATCTGCTCTGGAATGCGCTTCTTGAGATGTTTGAGCATGACCGTTCTGCAGCGCGTGGACAAATGGCAACGCGTAAGCTGATAGTCTTTAAGCATAGTTCAAAATTAGGCAATACACCGGCATATAAACTCTTTGATATGGTGACCGCAAAAGCGAAGGCTAATCCTGTGCGTGATTTTAGCGACTATGACATTACAGTTCCTAAAGCGACAGATATACCGCAAGGAGTGTCATTAGAGGAGAAACTTTAACAACAAATAGAGGTAAAACAGAATGAAAGATCCTAACGAATACCCGCAACTCATCCCGCCGCATGGCGGATACCTGAACCTAAGGTCCTATCAGACCGCTGAAATCGTCTATGACGCTACGGTGGTGTTTTGTGATCGTTTTATCGACAAGAGGTCACGCACGCATGATCAGATGGTGCAGGCTGCACGGAGCGGTGTACAGAACATCGCCGAGGGAAGCATGGCCTCCGCTACCTCGAAGAAGACCGAACTCAAACTGACCGGGGTAGCCCGTGCGAGTCTGGAAGAATTGTTACTGGACTTCCATGCTTTTCTCCGCCAGCGGGGCCTGCGCATCTGGGCTAAGGATTCACCGGAAGCTCTTGCGGTGAGAAGGAAATATCAGTCAGACAAGTCGGACAGGTCTGACAGGTCGGGTCCTTCTGACCCCTATGGAATTCTAACAGCCACTGCGGAGGTTGCGGCAAACAGGCTTATTTGTCTGATCAACCAGGCCAGCTTCCTCTTAGGGCGACAACTTCAGAGGCTCGAACAACAATTTCTAAAAGAGGGCGGATTCACAGAAAGGCTCTATCAAGCGCGATCACAGGTGCGCAATGGGAGAAAGAAGATTTGAATTACACCGAAGACGATCTAATTCAACTTTCGGCTTTACAGCACATTGTATTCTGTGAGAGGCAGTGCGCCCTAATCCATATCGAGCAGTTATGGGATGAGAATCTTTTTACTGCCGAAGGCAGGATCATGCATGACAAAGTTGACACTGCAAATAAAGAGTCGAGGGGGAATATCCGCATTGAATACGGCGTGCCTATTCGCTCGCTCAGGCTCGGTCTCATCGGCAAGGCTGATGTAGTTGAATTCCACAGGATGGATGACGGGACATGGATACCTTTTCCCGTTGAATACAAACGTGGGAAACCCAAGATGGATGATTGCGATAAAGTTCAGCTTTGCGCACAGGCGATCTGTCTTGAAGAGATGCTCAATGTTGAGATCAAAAACGGGGCGCTCTTTTATGGCCGGACACGGCGCAGGGAAGATGTTGTTTTCGACGAAAAATTACGGCTGGAGACAGAAGATGCAGCGATGAAGGTGCATATGCTGATTGAATCTGGCATAACACCAAAACCTGAATATTCAAAAAAGTGCAAAAAATGTTCTTTATATGAACTCTGTATGCCGAAGGTAAGCAGCAAGGCGAGCAATTATCTGATGAAAGCGGTTGAGGGAGAATGACTTGCAAAATCTCTTCTTGCAATTTCCGGTTTAATAAGATATCCTTACAGTAAGGAGGTAAGGAAACATGCTTGCAAAGAAAACATCAAAAAATCAGCTCACATTGCCAAAAGAGATCGTCAGGGAATTTCCGGATACGGATTATTTTGACGTTACGGTTAAGGAAAGAAAGATAATACTTATGCCTGTCAAGATAACCCATGCGGATATGACACTTGAGGGAGTAAGAGAGAAACTAAAGAAACTCGGTATTACCGAAAGCGATGTGACTGAGGCAGTAAAATGGGCAAGAAAGAAAAGACGATAGGAAAGGTTGTTCTTGACACCAATATACTGGTATCGGCCCTGTTGTTTAAAGGCGATCTCGCAGGGATAGTCGATCTCTGGAAAAGGGGTAGAATTATTCCCGTACTATCGAAAGAAACTTTTGCAGAGTTTAAGGCTGTTCTTGAATATCCAAAGTTCTCCCTGACACGGCAGGAGATGCAACTGATAATTGAGGAGGAAGTTCTGCCGTATTTTGAAATCGTGGAAATTATCGATAAAACCAAAAGCATATGCAGAGACCCGGATGACGATAAATTTATTGCCTGCGCTGTATCCGCATCAGCGGACTTTGTTGTCACCGGAGACAAGGATTTGCTGGATTTAGGCAAATACAAGTCTGTCAGAATTATAAACGCTTCAATGTTGTTGAATATGTTTAGCCTGAGGGAAAATTGAAAAAACTTCTTAACACTCTTTTTGTTACAACTCAGGGAGCATACCTGTCAAAAGAGGGAGAAACAGTAGTTGTGAAGGTTGATGGAGAAGTGGCTTTGCGTCTGCCCGTTCACACTCTCGGCGGGATTGTCTGCTTCGGTCAGGTTTCGTGCAGTCCATATCTCATGGGGTTCTGTGCCGAGAACCAGGTTGCAATCAGCTTTCTTACGGAAAACGGTAGTTTTCTTGCAAAGGTTCAGGGGCCTGTATCGGGTAATGTTCTTCTCAGGCGGGAACAGTACCGGCGTGCCGATGATCTGAAAGTTTCTGCATCGGTTGCGCGTGCAATACTGACAGGCAAGATCGCAAACTGCCGCACCGTGCTTCAGCGCGCATTGAGAGACCATTCTGAGAAGATTGATACCGATGCACTTTCACAGGCATCACAGAAGCTTGCAAATACACTGAGGAGATTGCAATCAGAATCGCCTCTTGATATTTTGAGGGGCATAGAAGGAGAATCGGCAAATGCCTACTTTGATGTCTTTGACCATTTGATTACTTCGCAGAAAGATGATTTCACATTCCATGAACGGAACCGGAGGCCGCCGCTCGATAATATAAACTGCCTGCTGTCGTTTATTTATACTCTTTTGATGCACGATGTGCGTTCAGGTCTTGAAACAGTGGGACTCGATCCGGCAGTAGGTTTCCTGCACCGGGACCGTCCGGGACGCTACGGTTTGGCCCTTGACATCATGGAGGAATTCAGGCCTTTTATTGCTGACCGTCTCACGCTCTCTCTGATAAATCTCGGGCAGGTACAGGCCAGGGGATTTAAGAAGAAGGAATCAGGAGCGGTATGGATGGATGATGACACGAGAAAAATGGTTCTTGTCGCTTATCAGAAACGCAAGCAGGAGGAAATAGTACACCCTTTTCTTAAGGAGAAGGTGGCGATAGGTCTTCTTCCTTATGTGCAGGCGCTGTTGATGGCGCGTTATCTCAGGGGAGATATTGACAATTATCCGCCTTTTATATGGAAGTAACATAGTTCAGAAGCGCGGAAGTGCGAAAGTTCAAAAGTAAGATTTCTTCTAACTGCCGAGCTTCCAGCCTTCCGTACTAAGGAGCTTTGTATGTTTGTGATTGTAAGCTACGATGTTGCCACTAATGACGATACAGGACAGCGACGTTTGCGCAGGGTTGCAAAAGCGTGTAAGGATTACGGGCAGAGAGTCCAATATTCTGTTTTTGAATGTATTGTTGATCCTGCACAGTGGACAAAGCTGAAAGAAAGGTTAATTTCAGAGATCGATCCGGAGAAAGACAGTCTGAGGTTTTATTATCTCGGCTCCAACTGGAAACATAGAGTGGAACATGTCGGCGCAAAGGCTTCTATTGATCAGGAGGGGCCTTTGATAGTGTGAGATGACCCTGCGAACCTGTGGCTCACATATGTTTCCTGAAAGGTTCGCAGAGCAAGTTTTATTTTTAAAATGCAAGTGTTAAGTAAAATGTTCTTTGACAACAGAAGGATTTGTGGAAGTAAATCTGACTGGTTCGCAAAATGCTGCGGATATTTATTTTAGATTTAATAAGTTAGATTTAAACAGTCGCTCCCCGCGCGGGAGCGTGGATTGAAACCTTTATGCATTGGTCAAGGATTTGCTTGATCGGGAGTCGCTCCCCGCGCGGGAGCGTGGATTGAAACTAGTGTTTTATTGAAAATTTTGCTTTTGATATTCGTCGCTCCCCGCGCGGGAGCGTGGATTGAAACTTGTCGGTGCTTTTTTTGTTTACCTTCTCTTGAGGGTCGCTCCCCGCGCGGGAGCGTGGATTGAAACGCCTTTTGCTCTCTGCGGGCAGCGTTTTTTTTGTGTCGCTCCCCGCGCGGGAGCGTGGATTGAAACAAACAACCATACTCACCAGTACACGGAGGCTCATAGTCGCTCCCCGCGCGGGAGCGTGGATTGAAACCTCTGATGTACAAGGCCGACCGTTACCATTCAAAGTCGCTCCCCGCGCGGGAGCGTGGATTGAAACTTTTGAGGTGGGTTTTATGATTGATGATTTTACAAGTCGCTCCCCGCGCGGGAGCGTGGATTGAAACCTTGCATATGCTGCGTATTTTGTGCCTATTAGTGGTCGCTCCCCGCGCGGGAGCGTGGATTGAAAC
>VGWY01000011.1 GCA_016873575.1 Nitrospira sp.
AGGCTCTTGCAAAAGTCCTGTCTTTGGTAGCCGCAGGCTTTAGCCTGCGTTTGTAACGCATTGAAAACAAAAAAAACACGCAAACTGAAGTTTGCGGCTACATGAAAATTCAAGACTTTTGCAAGAGCCTCAATCAATTATCATGTATCATGTTACTAATATAAACGCATTAGATGAAGTGTCATTGCGAGGAGCAGAGCGACAAAGCAATCTCAAGTGAATGAGATTGCCACGCCCTTCGGGCTCGCAATGACAATGTAACAGTATTAAGTGCGTTGACTATAATAAGACCACAAGTAATATCACATCCTTTCGATGATTTCTGTCATTGCGGCTCTTGTCCCTGCTTGTCAGGGATCAGTCCGCAATCCTTCTGGCTTGTCGTTCGACTGAGCTCACGCCGAAGTCCAGAATCGTTCAGAAAGATTCTCGATACGAGTCTCGGAATCGAGTCGTACCGACTTCGCTGAGAGTCGCTCCGACCCGACAAGCGGGAATGACATATAACGTGACCTTACCTATGAACTCCCTAGTGAAGCTCCCCGACTAAAAGTCGGAGATGAAAGCCAGCATTCATGTAAATGTTCATTGATAATTTTGTATTGATAATTGCTCATTTTGTTTGGTGATTGGTTATTTGCAATATGCTATAATATAAGCAATCGGAGGATATAAATACCAGCACTTTACGGAAATTTATCAGGACTGAAAGCCCGCTACCTTAACTTAATCGAGAGGATTTATCGGAGAAAGGTACACCACGATATCATTTCCCACGAACTCGCAAGGTATCTCACAGAAATTTCTTTTGAAATAGGTCGTCAGATTGCAATACTGATAGACAGGAATGGTACCATAACGCATGTCATTGTTGGCAATGCAAAGGGAATCCTTCTCCCCGGGCTTGAGGATTATCCTCTGGGGAGAAAACCGTTAAGAGGTCTCAGGCTGATACATACCCACCTGAATGAAGAATCCCTGAATAAGGATGACCTTACGGATCTTGCACTCCTTCGATTTGACCTTATTGCTGCGATAGGAGTAAGGAAAGGGCTTCCGGGAAGCATCTATATGGCTTATCTGATGCCAGAGGGTGCAGAAAAACAATTTGAGATGTTACATTCTCAAGACTTTTATAGTTTTGAGTTTGATTTCCGTTCCTTTATCGAGTCTCTTGAAGAAGAGATGGAACGTCGGAGGATCTTTAGCCATGAGGACAGGAGAGAAAAGGCGATATTGATGAGTGTTTCGACACGGCCGAGATATGAACAGGAAGATTCTCTCGAAGAACTCAAGGATCTTGCCAGATCGAGTGATGTCTTTGTCCTTGATGCTATTATTCAAAGGCCAAAGGAAATAAATCCAAAATACTTGATGGGTGAGGGCAAATTGAAAGAACTCATTATCAATGCCATGAATAAGGGAGCAACACTTCTCATATTTGACCAGGATCTCAACCCATCCCAGATAAAGGCAATAACTGAATATACGGAGCTCAAGGTAATTGACCGCACACAGCTTATCCTTGATATCTTTGCACGACGTGCACACAGTAAAGATGGTAAGGTGCAGGTTGAGCTTGCACAGCTTAAATACAGGCTTCCGAGGCTGACGGGAAAGGGAACAGCGATGTCCCGTCTGATGGGCGGGATAGGTGGAAGAGGTCCTGGAGAGATGAAGCTCGAGGTGGACAGAAGACGTGTACGTGACAGGATAGGTCTGCTTGAAAGAGAACTAAAATCTCTTAGCGAGGCAAGGCGACAGAGGAGACACAAGAGGGTACAGAAAGGCATTCCGATTATCTCGATTATCGGGTATACCAATGCAGGGAAATCAACGCTCCTGAATGCACTTACAAAAAGTTATCTCTTTGTTGAGGAAAAAATGTTTGCAACACTCGATACCGCAAGCAGGCGACTGAGGTTCCCACGTGAAAGAGAGGTTATTATTACTGATACGGTTGGTTTCATACGAGACCTTCCAAAGGATCTGATGGCAGCATTTAAGACAACGCTTGAAGAACTCGAGGATGCTGATTTGTTACTGCATCTTGTTGATATATCGAATCCGCGTTTTGAACAGCAAATAAAGTCTGTAGAAAATATTCTCAAAGAGCTTGATTTGCTTGAAAAGCAGAGGCTCCTTGTCTTTAATAAAACAGATAAATTGGATATTGAAGAGGTACAGTATCTTACCCATCGCTACGATGCAGTTGCAATATCTGCACTCAATCCGTCAACATTTCAATCCATGCTTGATGCAATCGAAGGAAGGGTTTTTTTGCCGCGGCAGTTATTTGGGGACAATGGAAAATTAGTAGAGGCAAGGGTATAGAAATGGAATTTGTACCAAAATGGATTGCATGGGAGATTACGAGGAGATGTAATCTCAGGTGCATCCACTGCCGTTCATCATCTGAATTAGAAGTAAAAAATCATCCTGATTTTCCAACACATGAGGCTTTCAGAATCCTTAATGACATTACCACTTATGCAAAACCTGTTATTGTGCTCTCTGGTGGTGAGCCACTTCTCAGACATGATGTATTTGAGATTGCTCACTATGGCACCCAGAAGGGGTTGAGGATGTGCCTTGCCACAAATGGAACCCTTGTTGCTGATGAGATATGCGACAGAATAAAAACATCAGGAATCAGGATAGTCTCCCTCAGCCTTGATGGTTCGAAAGAGGTTATCCATGATAATTTCAGGAATCAGAAGGGTGCATTTGCCGGGACAATAAATGCTGCAAGGCTTTTTAAAAAACATGGAATCGAATTCATCATCAATTCATCCTTTACAAAGAGGAATCAAGAAGAGATTCCGAATGTCTATAATCTTGCAAAGGAACTTGGTGCAACTGCCTGGTATATGTTCATGATAGTACCGACCGGGAGAGGCGAGGAGATCATGAACGAGCTTATCTCCAAGGAGGATTACGAGGAAATCCTCGAGTGGCATTATCATATGGAGAAGAACGAAAAGGACATGCTTGTAAGGCCTACATGCGCTCCGCATTATTACAGGATTGTTTTACAGAAATCAAGAGAAGAAGGGAATAAATTTAAAAGGCGAACTTTGAAATTCTCTACAGGCGGTTCAAAGGGCTGTATTGCAGGGCAGCTCATCGCTCTAATTGATGTAGATGGGAACGTGCTCCCCTGCAGCTACTTCCCGAAGCCTGCCGGCAATATCAAGGAACAGTCATTCAACGAAATATGGGAAACCTCAACCCTCTTCAAGGAACTCAGGAACTTTAAAGGTTATAAAGGAAAGTGCGGCTCATGCGAATTCATCAATGTCTGTGGAGGTTGCCGGGCAAGGGCATATGCTCTGCATGGCGATTATCTTGAAGAAGAGCCGTTCTGCGGATATATGCCACGTAAAATGAGAAATAAGAAGTAAGAAATTGGAAATGAAAGAGAAAAAGAAAATAGTCCTATTTTGGGAGGTTTTATGAACGATACATTCCTCAGGGCATGTCGTGGTGAAGAAGTATCGTATACCCCTGTATGGCTCATGCGACAGGCAGGCAGATACCTTCCTCAATACCAGTCAGTGCGAGCCAATGTTGATTTCCTCACGCTATGTAAGACTCCAGAACTGGCAGCACAGGTTACACTTCAGCCTGTTGATATTCTCAAGGTTGATGCAGCCATCCTCTTTTCTGACATCCTTATCCCTGTTGAAGCAATGGGCATGCGTCTTGAATTTTCTGATAAAGAGGGACCTGTTCTCAGTGAGCCGATAAGAAGCAGGGCGTCTGTTGACAGGCTCAGTATTCCGGATACAGAGGAAGATATGCCATTTATCCTTGCAACGATCAGGATTCTGAAAAAAGAACTCGACAATAAAGTGCCTTTGATAGGGTTTTCAGGCGCTCCGTTCACACTTGCTACTTATATGATTGAGGGAGGAACCTCAAAGAATTTTTTGCATACAAAAAAGATGATATTTCAGAATCCCCGCCTGTTTGATTTCCTTCTGGAAAAGATTACTGCAACGATTGTCCCATATCTCTCCGCCCAGATAAAGGCAGGCGCACAGGCAATCCAGCTTTTTGATACCTGGGCAGGCATGCTTACCCCTGTTGACTATAAAAATTTTGTCCTTCCCTATGTGAAGAAGGCAATTGCTGAATTAAAGAAAGAAGGGGTTCCCATAATCTATTTTGTGAATGATTGTGCAGGGATTCTGAAAGAGATCAAGAAGGCAGGTGCAGATGTTTTTGGCATTGACTGGAGAATTGACATCGGTGATGCGATAAAGAAACTTGGTAAGAAGGTGGTTGTTCAGGGAAACCTTGATCCATGTGCACTTTTCCTTCCAAGGGAGATGATTGAGGAACGGGTAAAGGATATATTGTGGAAAGGTGAGTATGCGAAAGGTCACATATTCAATTTAGGTCATGGTGTATTGCCAGAAACGCCTGTTGAGAATGTAATCGCAATGGTTGAGGCAGTTCACAAATTCGGACAGAAACAATAGGTTGTCCCGAAAATACCCCCTCACCCTTGCCCTCTCCCGCCAGGGGAGAGGGGACTGCCTCTCATACTTCCCCTCCCTTGATGGGAGGGGGTGGGGAGGGTGTTATATTTTCATGTCCCTTTGTGAGCCGAAGGCTCATGTGGGTTTAATCTATTAAGGGGTAATGCACGGAGATACAACTGATAAAGAGACTATAGGAGTAATGCTGCTCAATCTTGGTGGCCCTGATTCCATTCAGGCTGTGAGGCTATTTCTTTATAACCTCTTTTCAGACAGACAGATCATTCAACTCGGACCTTCTTTTATGCAGAAACCGCTGGCATGGCTCATAGCAAAATTCAGATCAAAAAAAACAGAAAAATTTTACAGTCTTATAGGTGGTAAATCTCCGATACTTGATATTACCAGTGCTCAGGCAAAAGCACTCGAGGAAGCACTTAATCAGAAGGCAGAAGGCAGAAAGCAGAAGCCACCCCCCCTTTTTCCCCCCCTTGCCAAGGGGGGGATTAGGGGGGGTAAGAACTCCGAATTCCAAACTCCAAACTCCAAACTATTTTTTAAGGTATATATTGGTATGCGATACTGGCATCCCCTTATAGATGATGTTATCCCTGTCATATTCAAAGATGGTATAAGGAAACTCATTGCCTTAAGCCTATATCCACAGTATTCCATCGCGACAACAGGATCATCACTTGCACAATTCAAGGAAGCCATGATAAGGATTTATCAGCCAGATAGAAATGAGATTTCAAAGATAAATAGTTCATTTGACCCTCGAGAGGCAAGAGATAAGTCTTCTTTCACTGTTCACTGTTCACTGTTCACTGTTCACTGTGTGACTTCTTGGTTTAAACATCCGCTCTATATAGATGCACTTGTTGATGTTATAAAAAAAGGTCTTGAATCGTTCAATCCCCCTTTACCCCCCTTTACTAAAGGGGGGAGAGGGGGGATTACTCACTCCGCACTCCGCACTCCAAACTCAGAACTCAATGTCCACGTGCTTTTCAGTGCCCATAGCCTTCCACAGAGCTTTATAGATGAAGGCGATCCGTATGTACATCAGACTATGGAAACTATTAAAGAGATTAACAAACGAATACCAATGAAATGGCATCTGAGTTATCAGTCGAAAAGCGGTCCGGTGAAGTGGCTTGAACCTTCAACAGATGAAAAACTGAAAGAGCTCGCGAGAGGCGGCGTTACGAATATCCTTGTAGTTCCGATAAGCTTTGTCTCAGACCATATTGAGACCTTGTATGAGATAGATATATTATATAAAGATATGGCAGAAAAATTAGGGATGAATCTGAAAAGGACAGAATCATTGAATACCCATCCTACCTTCATCAGGGCACTGGAAAACATCGTGATGAAAAACATCAAGGAAATCGGATGGGCATAAAGGACAGAGATTGCTTCGTCCTCCGCCTTTGGCGGACTCCTCGCAATGACAGAAAAATAATCCCCCTTAACCCCCCTTTAGTAAAGGGGGGGTGGGGGGATTTGTCATTGCGAGCAACGCGAAGCAATCTCGTATAAACGATAAAAAATGAGGATCGTTATTGTTGGTGGAGGCATTTCGGGTCTCTCCTTAGCTTATTTCCTCCTTGAGAGAAGACCTTCTTTAGACATTATTGTCCTTGAGTCTGAAAAGCGGCCAGGCGGAAAGATATGGACCGATAAAGTTGATGGTTTTCTCTGTGAAGGTGGTGTGAATGGTTTCCTGGATAACAGACCGAGGACACTCGAACTCGTTGCCAAGCTTGCGCTTACCCCTTTAAGGAGCAATGATGCGGCAAGAAAGAGATATATCTTTTCTGAAGGAAAACTTCATCTCTTGCCTGAATCACCCGTTGCATTCTTCTCTTCGAATCTCCTGAGCCTCTGCGGCCGATTCAGGATTCTCTATGAAATCTTTGCACCGAAGGGTAGAAAAGACGATGAAACCCTTGCTGAATTTGCAAGGCGGAGACTTGGGAAAGAGGCATATGAGAAGTTGATAGATCCGATGGCTTCGGGCATCTATGCAGGAGACCCTGAGACAATGAGCCTTAAGAGTTGCTTCCCGAGGATACATGAACTTGAACAAAAATATGGCAGCCTTATAAAGGCAATGATAAAACTCCAAAGAGAAAGAAAACTCAGAACTCAGAACTCAGAACTCAGAACTAAAGATAAGGTGGGGCCTGGACCTGGCGGAGTTCTCACCTCATTTTATGATGGCATGGAGGTCATGATCAATGGTCTCAAAGATCGCCTTGGAGAAAGGTTAAAGACAGGGAGCAGAGTAGTATCAATTGACAAAAAAGGTGGCAGTTATATTTTATATCTTTCCGATAATTCAATCTTTGAAACAGATGCAGTCGTTATCGCAGCACCTGCACATGCTGCATCTGAGATGATGCACAATTTGAACAAAGATATTTCTCTCATTCTGAAAGGTATTTTTTATCCTGCAATTTCCGTTGCATGTTTGGGGTACAAGAAGGGGAAAATACAACAACCTGATGGATTTGGTTTCCTTGTGCCAAAAAGGGAAGGGAGAAAAATACTCGGCACGCTTTGGGATTCAAATATTTTTCCGAACAGGGCTCCGGAGGGTTATGTGCTTTTCCGCAGCATGCTTGGAGGCGCGAGGGCATCAGAAATTGCAATGCAGGAAGAAGGCAGACTGATACAAGTTGTTATGGATGAACTGAAAGGTATCATGGATATAAAAACGCAGCCTGATTTTGTTAAGATTTACAGGCATGAGAAGGGAATACCGCAGTATCCTGTTGGCCACGTGAAAAGGCTAAAAGACATGGATCAAATAGTGAACAGATATAGATGGCTCTATCTAACAGGGAACTCTTATCGTGGGATAGGCGTGAATGACTGTATAGAGAATTCGTATAAGCTTGCAGAAAGAATTACTGAAGGGATATAATGACAACATTTTTAAACCTAAGTTACACATGGTTGTAGCCGCAACCTTTAGGTTGCGTGGATTCATTATTATTTAAAACGCAGGCTAAAGCCTGCGGCTACAAACTGTTAAAAATATTTTCTCTGTGCCCTCTGTGGCTAATTTTTAAAGAAATAATAAAACCAAAACAGGAGGTGACCTTGAAAGAACACGAGATTGTTGAGCTTTTAAAAAAGGAAAATGAGGAGTTCAAAAGGCTGACAGAAGAACACCAAAATCTCGAGACGCTTCTTGCAGAGATTGACAGCAAACGTTATCTTACCTCTGATGAAGAGATAGAAAGGAAAAGGATACAGAAGCAGAAACTCATCAGGAAGGACAGAATGGCAGAACTCATAAGAGCATATAAGAAGATCCATTCAAATTAGGGAAAGGCAATCAACCATGAGGAGCAAAATTATTAAAAAGGGTCTGGAGAGGGTTCCACACCGGGCACTTCTTTATGCCACAGGGATGCCCAAGACAGAGATGGATAAGCCTTTTATTGGTGTAGCAACAAGTTTTACCGATATCATCCCTGGCCATATTGGTATGCGCGATCTCGAACGGTTCATAGAAAAGGGCGTACATACAGGTGGAGGATACCCTTTCTTTTTCGGGATTCCAGGTATATGTGATGGGATAGCAATGGGACATAAGGGGATGCACTATTCTCTTCCTTCAAGGGAACTCATTGCTGATATAGTTGAGGCAATTCCAGAAGCTCATCAATTTGATGGTCTTGTACTCCTTACAAATTGTGACAAGATTACCCCCGGGATGCTTATGGCTGCAGCAAGGATAAATATCCCGTCAATAGTTGTTACAGCAGGCCCTATGCTATCAGGCCATCTCAAAGGGAAAAGGCTCTCCCTTGTTAATGATACCTTTGAGGCAGTCGGGAAATACAAAAAAGGTTTAATAAATGATGAAGAGCTTGAAGACCTTGAGATATGTGCCTGTCCAGGTGCTGGTTCGTGCCAGGGTATGTATACCGCAAACACAATGGCATGTATAACAGAGGCACTTGGAATGAGCGTTGTTGGTTGTGCAACCGCACTTGCTGTATCATCGAAAAAGAGAAGGATGGCATTTGAAAGCGGCAGGAAGATTGTTGAACTGATAAAAAAGGATATAACACCGAGGAAGATCATGACGAGAAAGGCATTCGAGAATGCTATCATGGTTGACCTTGCACTCGGAGGGTCAACGAATACTGTCCTTCATATTCCAGCAATAGCTCATGATGCAGGAGTTGATCTTCCACTGGAGACATTCGATGAATTGAGCAGAAAAACACCACACATCTGCGATATGCTTCCAGGAGGAAGGAACTATCTTGAAGACCTCGATTACGCAGGAGGGATACCGGGGGTTCTGAAGAGGCTTGGATCAAGGATTCATGATACGATGACGGTGAGTGGTAAAAGTATTCATTCGATAGCAGATTCGGCGGAGATTACAGATGAGGATGTTATAAGGCCACTTACCAGGGCATATCATAAAGAGGGTGGGATTGCCATACTCCGTGGGAATCTTGCACCAGAAGGTGCTGTTGTCAAACAGTCTGCTGTGAGCCCAAAGATGATGAGTTTTAAGGGTATAGTTAAAGTCTTTAACTCGGAAGAAGAGGGGATGAAGGCAATCCTTGACGGCAAGATTAAAGAAGGTGATGTCGTGGTTATTCGATATGAGGGGCCAAAAGGAGGCCCGGGGATGAGGGAGATGTTATCTCCAACAGCAGCGATTGCCGGGATGGGGCTGAGTGAATCTGTCGCATTAATTACTGATGGAAGGTTCTCGGGAGGCACAAGGGGGCCATGCATAGGCCATATATCTCCTGAAGCAATGGAAGGCGGGCCTTTAGCAATCATTCAGGATGGTGACAGAATACGGATAGATATACCGAAAAGGAGAATTGATCTGCTGCTTTCAGATAAAGAGATTCAAGAGAGATTGAAGAAATGGAAGGCACCTAAACCGAAGATAACAAAAGGGTATCTTTCGCGGTATGCACAGATGGTGAGCTCTGCAGGCAAAGGTGCAATCATGCTATAATGAAGAATAAGTTATCACGTCGACTCATAGAAAAAATAAAAATCGTCTTGTAATGAGCATTAAACGTCATTCCCGCTTGTCGGGAATCTTTCTTAAAGAGAAGGATTCTGGACAAGCCAGAATGACATGAAAGAGTAAAGGTTTTTTACAGGTGAACTAAAGGGGTTAAAACGATTTATGAAGATAACAGGAGCTGAAATTTTTGTTGAATCTCTTAAGAAAGAGGGTGTAAAGCATATCTTCGGTTATCCCGGTGGTGTCGTCCTTGGTATCTTTGACTTTCTCTATGACAACAAGGATGTCCAGCTTATCCTTACACGGCATGAGCAGGGGGCAGTTCATGCAGCAGATGGCTATGCAAGGTCAACAGGGAAACCAGGTGTAGTGCTTGTTACCTCAGGCCCGGGAGCTACCAACACTGTAACAGGCATTGCAACTGCCTCGATGGATTCCATTCCGATCGTTGTATTTTCCGGACAGGTGCCGACATTGCTCATAGGCAATGATGCATTTCAGGAGGCTGATATTGTTGGAATCTCGAGGCCATGTACAAAATACAATTTTCTTGTAAAAAATGTAGAAGATTTATCTAGGATCGTTAGAGAAGCATTTTATATTGCTACGTCGGGCAGACCTGGTCCTGTTCTGATAGACCTGCCAAAGGATGTAACAGCAGGAAAGGCAGAGTTCACATGGCCAGAGGTGAATATCAGGAGCTATAACCCGACATATGAAGGCAACAAATGGATGATAACCCAGGCAGCAAATCTCATTGCAAAGTCAAAGAGGGCAGTTATCGTTGCCGGAGGCGGAGTAATACTGTCTGGCGGGGCAAGGGAACTGAGAGAACTTGCAGAATTTACCGATATCCCTGTAACAATGACCTTGATGGGACTTGGATCTTTTCCTGGAACCCACGAACTTTCTCTTAGTATGCCTGGAATGCATGGTTCTTATTATGCAAATAAGGCCATACAGGAGTCTGACCTGCTGATTGCAATAGGTATGCGGTTTGATGACAGGGTTACTGGTAAGATAGATGCCTTTGCACCCCATGCAAAGATAATCCATGTAGATATTGACCCGACTTCGATAAGGAAAAATGTACGTGTAGATATCCCTATCGTTGGGGATGTAAAAAGGGTTCTCACTGTCTTAAACAAGGTTTTAAAAGAAGATATGAAAGAACAATGGGCTGAGGTCCGCAATGCCTGGCTGAGGCAGATAGATGCATGGAAAAAGGAAAGGCCCTTAACATATACATATAGCAATGAGATTATAAAACCCCAGTTTGTTGTTGAAAAGATTTATGAACTCACCAAGGGAGATGCAATAATCTCAACCGAGGTTGGCCAGAACCAGATGTGGACAGCCCAGTTCTATAAATTCGATAAACCGAGGACACTTTTGACATCTGGAGGACTAGGTACTATGGGGTATGGTTTCCCTGCTGCTATCGGCGCACAGCTTGCACATCCGAATAAGCTTGTGATTGATATAGCAGGAGATGGAAGCATTCAGATGAATATTCAGGAACTCGCAACGGCTGTTATCAATAAGCTGCCTGTGAAAGTTGCAATACTCAATAACCGGTACCTGGGCATGGTGAGGCAATGGCAGGAATTATTCTTCAGTGAACGGTACTCTCATACAAAGCTTGATGAGAGTGTCCCTGATTTTGTTAAGATAGCAGAGGCATATGGCGCTGTTGGACTAAGGGCGACAAAACCGAATGAGGTTGAGCCTGTCTTACGGGAAGCATTCAGGATAAAGAGGACTGTTTTCATGGACTTTGTCGTTGACTGGAAGGAAAAGGTATTTCCCATGGTGCCTGCTGGTGCACCAATAGATCATATGTTATTTGAAGAACAGAAAGAGAAAACAGAAAAGAAACTGAAGGCGGTGAAATGAGGCATACAATCTCACTACTCGTTGAAAATAAATTCGGGGTACTCTCAAGGATTGCCGGACTTTTTAGTGGCAGGGGGTATAACATTGAGAGTCTTTCTGTTGGGGAAACGATAGATCCGCAGATATCGGTCATGACGATCGTTACCACCGGTGATGATCAGATAATCGAACAGATAAATAAGCAGCTCAACAAGCTCATAGATGTTATAAAGGTAATAGATATGACTGAGCTTGATCATGTTGAGCGTGAGATGGTTTTGATAAAGGTTGCACCAAAACAGGAAGACAAGGCAGAGGTCCTCAGGCTCGCGGAGATATTCAGGGGAAGGATTGTAGATTCGAGTCAGAGGACATATACAATAGAAGTTACTGGTGATGAAAAGAAGATAGAGGCAATTGTTGAACTCCTCAAACCAATGGGCATCAAGGAATTTGTCAGAACCGGTAAGATCGCTATTGCCCGCGAGGGAGTGAAAAAAGGATAGGGGAGGGCGCCATAGCATGGCGCCCCTGATTTACTTCTTCGTCTTCTTTGCTGTCTGTTTTTTGGAAGTCTCTTTCGCTGTCCCGCATGGTTCACCTTTTGGTTTACAAGACATAGTCTCTCCCTCCTTTTTTAATAGTATTGTCAAAACTTAACCACAGAGAACACAGAGAAAATATTACATATCAAAAGGAAATTCTTTTTTGAGAACACAGAGAAAAACTCTGTGCCCTCTGTGGTTTCATATTTTCTCCTCTTTTTTCATGAAACTTTTGACATTACCTTTTTTTAATGAATGCCTGTGAAATTATCCTTTAAAATCAATTGCCTCCAGATGTGACTTCTGTGGACTGCCCGTTTTCTATGAAAAAAGTGCGGAAGTTGGGTTAGAGCCCTAAAGCCTCGATAACCCTTTTCTTCTGCCGTTCTATTACGTGCTGTCCATGTTCGAGATTCTTGATAATCTCCTTTTTCGCATCGTCAGACAGATCTCTGCCTTGTTCAACGATGTCTGTTATCTTATCCTTAACATCACTGGCAAAATCATTGATACTCTCAATGGCGTCTTCAACTAAATGCACTGTTTCTTTTTTAATGCGCCGTGCTGTCCTGGAAATATCCTTTCTTGTTTCCCGGCCTGATTTCGGTGCATATAGAAGTGCAATAAGGCCACCAATCGCACCACCTACTAAAAAAGCTGCTGCAATTTTTTTATACTCGTCATCCATAGTGTTCTCCTTTCTTGATACATTGTATTGTCTTTTCAACTTTAGCAGGTTTCAGGGACAGAGTCAACTTTTCCCTCCCCTTTTGTTACTTGAGCAAAGCTAATTCATTGTTCGTTTCTGTTCACCCATGGTAGCGCTTGCCTGGGCAAAGAGGTCCTCAATAGAACAAGGGGTTTCAGGGTCATATCGTGCGAAACCAATACTTAAGGAAAGCGTATAATGGCGAGAACCTTTGATATTAAAGCTTTTGAGACTTTCCTTTAAGCGGGTTGCAAGTAGCTGTGTAATGCCGTTCGATGGTTTTGTCGCAAGAACTGCAAAATCATCTCCGCCAATGCGTGCTATGATGTCTGATTTACGAAACGTCCATCTCAAAATATTTGCTATATCAATTAATGCCCAATCTCCTTCATTGTGCCCTAACGTATCATTAATCTGCTGTAAATTATCTATGTCGACAAAAAGCAGTAATAACCATTCCTTTGTCCTATTCGCAATCTTAAATTGCTGTTCTACAAGAGAAAAGAATCCTCTACGGTTGTGTAGTCCGGTAAGTTCATCAAAAAGTGAAAGGCTACGGTATTTTTCTTCAGATTCCTTAATTTTTTCAAAGAGCTTTGCCCTTTCATTCACAAGAAACCCTATGACTGAGTAGATGATCGGGAAGAGGATCACCATGATATAGAAGGCAGAGTTTTCAAAGCTATACGGTGGTTTGAAAATATGGATAATCATACGCTCCTGATATTCAGCATAATCATAAGCCAGCCAGGCTGCAAAAAGTAGCCATCCACATAGGGTTATGACAATGGCAAGTTTTGATTGCATTGGTTTTACCTTTAATCAACTCTATAGTACATTTTCAAATCATGAAAAAAAAGATAAAAATAAAAAGTGAGCTTAAATCAAGCAGAATGCTGACATTTACACCATCAGGTAATTCTGCTTGATTTTATTCTTCTAAAAAAAATAACTAAAGAACTAAGTATCAAAGTTTCCCCCAAAACAAAAAGAGTCCAATTATAAGTAGTCGGAACATAACCTGTGATGATCTCTTGAAAAGGGTAGTCTGTTGCTAATGATGAAAACCTCGTAAGAAATCCCCCCTGTATAATTATCTTTGAGTAGTCCCAAATAAAGGTGAGAAAAATGACCAAAGCACCCAGAAACATTAATGACCATTCCAATAAATTAATCTTGACTGGATATCCTTTGTTCTGAAAATAGAGAATAAATCCAGAGAAAATGATTAGAGTAATAGCACAGATTATTGGTGCTAAAACAGGCCCGACCCATACCACCGGTATAAGAAATAAAACATCCCATGTCAACAATGATGGGGGCCAGTTCAACAGCACTTTTAGCCAAACATAATAGAAAATATCCCAGATACCAAAACAATAAAGAAAATAAGAGAACCTTTCATATGTCGCTCTCCCTGCAACTACGCTCGTTGTGATAATCATAACAATGGTTGAAATTTCCCTTAAATATTCGAGGCAGAATCCTCCACGAGCCATTGCCTTTAAAGGAAAACCAAATCCTTCCGGGTAGTATAATTGTCTAAGGTAAACAACCACTACTGCTTCAAGGAGTCCCATTGCTATACTGAAAACGGCCAGAAAAATTATATTCCTTTGTACAAGGCTTTTGCGATTATTCATTGCGATTAGTGGTTATAATATTCATTTTTTAAGGCTTTCCTGTGTATAATATAACAACAATGACATAAAAACCTGTCTGTCATTCCGACTTGTGCGGAATCTTTCTTTCAGTTGCTTTATTTCTATAATATGCTTTTCAGAAGAAGGATTCTGGACAAGCCAGAATGACAATATACAACGTAAGCATATGGTTTTCTTTATTGATATTTTCGTATTATTTGCAATTCTTATCAATCTTACTTAACTCTTTGTATTGATCTGCTTTATCTTGACCATATATCCACACAATTCCCTGAAGAAAAAATATTTGTTTATGTCGCAATAATATGTTATTTTTTAGAAAAAAAGGTAGGTATGATATGAAAAAGGTATTAACTTTGGTAATCATATTAATCACTATTGATGCATTTTTAGTTGCCGAAAATACTGAAGCAGGTGGTTGGGAGGAAATATGGAGAAACATTTCAGTAGGTAAAACAATAACCCCCGGGCAGCAAATGACTGCTACTGTCTATAATGCAGCAGTTACTTTTACCATTATAGATATAGATGGAATTGCAAACAATTTTGCAAACAACGACAAAATTGACTTAATGGTAGTAGGCGGAGGGAAAACCCTTACCTTTAGCGGAACAAAGACCGGCCTTATTAACTGGGCGAAAGATAATAAAGATAACCTTCTTATGGCAATTTTTGGTGCCTCTCCTGAAACCTCTTTCAGTGGAGCAACGAATACTTCATTTAATAATCAGCAATTATTAACTGTCATATCTCCTTCGCCATCAAGTTCAGCGGAAAATAAAAATATAGCATTTATTCCTGTAAGTATAAAAGATGTAATAGTTAAAGGACAGTATGATTTCATGGAGATCGGTAAAGACAAGGTCAATGCAAAAGGAAGCAGTGGACTCGTTAACTACGAGTATAAATTTGGAGAAAATTTAAAATACTCGATTGGTATTACAATTCCTTATCGTCAAATAGATGTGGACGACAATCTAAACTCTGAGTTTAAATTTGCATCTTTTATTCCCTATTATAAACATAGGTGGTATGCAGAGAAGTCCCTTATAGAGTTGATGATTAATGCCGCACTAAATGTTACATATTTAAAGTCTTCCATGTTCCCTAGCGGAGGAGGCTATCTTGAGTATGGGGGAGGGTTGGGTATGAAGTATGCCTATGCATTGGCTACAGGCTTTGATGTAAGCGCTGGGCTTTCATATCAGATTTGTAAAAAGAAGATTCCCTCGGGACTTGTCCCTGAAGAGCTTAAGTGGTTATCTGATGCAATAAATGATTTACCCGTAGAACAAGATCTAACCCCTTCTATTGGTTTTGTTTATCGCATTATGCCAGAAAAACTTACATTCAGAGGCGAGGCGTTTAGAATTCATCAACTACAATCAGGCGTTGTATCAGGATTCCGGAATCAGACTGTAGCCATCGGTATTTTCAGTTATAAGTTGAGTAAGAATGTAGAAATAGCCCTTGGTTACAAAAGGTCTTTTGAGGTTAAAAACCTAACTGACCAGTCTGTAATAGCATCTCTACAACTTAGATGGAAGTAGGATTACTGGTGCCGAAGGCGGGATTTGAACCCGCACGGGTTACCCCACACGCCCCTCAAACGTGCGTGTCTACCAGGTTCCACCACTTCGGCACAGGTTAAACTTATAAATCAATAAACCACAGAGGGCACAGAGAAAAAATAATAAGTAGTTCACTAATGCTACTATAAAAATCTTGTAGTTTTCAAGATACCTTGGGCAAAACAAAGCATCTCTTATTTTGGACACCATGAATCAATTTCTCTGTGAACTCATTTAAATCTCTGTGTTCTCTGTGGTTAAGTAGTTTATGAAATGAGCTTAGTATCAATCTTGATTTTTATCTGCTTTTTCATACCTTCAACATAGGACTTTACTGCCTTATCTCTTCTATCATTGAGCATTGTTTCATTGAGCATCTTCACAACCTGTTCATCTCCTGAGACCTGGTTCAAAGTGGCAGTGGTGTCTGTTAAGTCAACAGACAGCCATATGAACCGCCTCATTTTATTGAGTATAAGCTCCTGCCGTTTCAGGTTCTCATATGTCTCTGGAGTTATTCTGTTCAGTCTCAGCCTGTTCAGATATGTCTCTTTATCAAAATTTCCGTTTTTCATAAAGAATGGTTCCCTTGTGATTGCATCATTGAGCTCTTCATCGCTGACTGTCATACCAGCTTCTTTCGCAGCTATAAGGAGTACCCGCTCATCTATCAATGAATCTAAAACCTTTTCCTTCAGTTTCATCTTCTTTTCCATTTCCTCATCAAACTTATCCTTATAGACCTCCCTGTAGAAACGGAACACGTTGTCGTAGGCCTTCCAGTATTCTTCTCTCGTTATCTTGTATTCCCCGACCTCTGCAATGATTTCACCATTGCCTGTTTTATCCACAGTTCCTATCCCCCAGAATACAAAAGATATGATAACCATAAAGAGAAATACATAGAAAAACTTCGCATACTTACGCATCGCCCTGAGCATCTAACTAATACCTCCTGGTGAAATAATCATTCAGAATATCTCTGTGATCGAAGGCTATTTTATCAGGCAGGGTATTTTTATTGAATACGCCAATTTCTTTGGCATCATCGCCTGCAATTGCTCTGCCTTTTGCCTTTGCTAAAAAAACCATCGTTATCGTATGGTGCCTTGGATCCCTTCCCGGCTGAGAATATGCATGAAACTGCCTTACTAATTCCACATCGAGTCCTGTCTCCTCTTTTGCTTCACGTACAGCAGCAGCCTCGAGACTTTCTCCATAGTCTACAAAACCCCCTGGGAGTGCCCATCCTTCGGGTGGATTCTTCCTCTTTATTAAAAGAATACCTCCATTATATTCTATGATGAGATCTACTGTGGGAAGGGGATTCCTTGGGTTATTGCCTCTCTTCAAATCTTGTGTCTATATCCTTTTCAGGTACTATCGTTGATACAGCATGTTTGTAAATGAGGAGGTGGGTATTTTCTTTCAAAAGGATTACAAAATTATCAAATCCCTCTATGATACCTTTGAGCCTTACCCCATTCATAAGATACACAACCACAGGAGTCTTCTCTTTTCGAAGCTGATTCAGATAATTATCCTGAAGATTCTGGCTCTTGGTACCGTTCATAATCCTTTCTCCTTTTTAACATAAAGTATTTTTCTTAAGATTGCAAGAACCAATTAAAAACAGTAGCGAGTGAAGAATGGCGAAACATGAGTGAGGACATCAAAAATGAGATTGAATATGGCCTCATTGTCATGGATGCCTGTTATATCTATCCAGTGAATGCCCTCTTCTTTTTTAAACCAGGTAAACTGTCTCTTTGCATATCTTTTTGTATTTCTTTTGAGAAGCCTGATTGCATCATCCAAGGTAATATCTCCACGAAGATACAGAGTGATCTCTTTGTAGCCAATTGCCTGCATGGATGGCAGTGATGAGTGATGAGTGATAAGTGATGAGTTAATTTCTGACAACTTCGAATTCCAAAGTCCGGGCCCTGTTATAAGATTTACAACTCTTTTCACCTCGTCAACCAGTCCTGTGTTTATCATCTCATCAACCCTTTTCTCTATCATCCTATATAGCTCTTTTCTATCCCTCTGTATACCTATTTTTATAAATTCGCAGGGAAGTGGTTGGGTGAGTGTTTTCTGCATCTGTGACATGCTCATATTGCTCCTGAGACAAACCTCTAATGCCCTTATAATCCTTCGTGTATCATGTGGTGTTATTTTTTCTGCAGTCCCCGGATCAAGTTTTTTCAGGTAATTGTACAGTGATCCTTTTTCTTCATTTTCCATAGAAAGAAGGTCTTCCCTTAATCTCCAGTCAGCAGAAGGTCCGCTGAAGATACCCCTTGTCATTGCCTTGATATAAAGACCCGTGCCACCAACCACAATTGGAATCTTCCCTTTTTTAAAAAGTCCATCAATGACAGGTATTGCAGCCTCGATATATTTCCCTGTGCTATAGGTTTCCCATGGATTCACGATATCAATCATATGGTGTTTGATCATGGCCCTCTCTTCAGGTGATGGTTTTGATGTTCCGATATCCATATATCGGTAAATCTGCATTGAATCAGCACTGATTATTTCAGTATTGAGTGCCCTTGCAAGGAGGATTGAAACACCGGTCTTTCCAACACCTGTAGGGCCAAGGAGAATAATGATTTTATCCATGATTCATGATTTTCCGTCGGACATAAAACTTTCTCAACTCTTCTGCTCCAAGCAACCCGATACTGAATGGTATGAGGATTAGCCATACATTCAGGCTGAGAGGTGCTGTTCCGAAAATCTTGTTCCCGATTGGATGATAAACAATAAACAACTGAAGAAGGATTTCAACCAGGATTCCTCCGAATATAAGCTTGTTTGAGAAAAGACCTATACTCAATATAGATTCCCTTGATGAACGACACGCAAAAACATTCCCTACCTGTGTAATTATTATTGCTGTAAGACATGCTGTTGTTGCCTGCAGATAAAGAATATCGTGCGGGGGGAGCATTGTTCCCCATATCCATCCACCATGATACAAAATATAGAAGAATCCAAACATGCATGCAATAGACTCTATAGGGCCGAGAAATAGATATGACCTGACAATTAATGGAAAGTTCAAAAGCCTCTCCTGCAATTTTCTTGGTGGCTGGTTCATAACTCCAGGGGTAGGCCTTTCTGCACCGAGTGCAAGTGCAGGTAACATATCAGTGCCGAGGTCAACAGCGAGTATCTGGATTACGGTAAGCGGAAGAGGAATTCTGAACAGGATATAGGTAAGATACGGTACTGCCTCTGGTATATTCGATGCAAAGATATAGGTTATAAACTTTTTTATGTTTTCATAGACTGTCCTTCCTTCCTCAACCGCATTCACAATAGTTGCAAAATTGTCATCAAGGAGAATCATATCTGATGCCTCTTTTGCCACATCAGTACCTGATATTCCCATTGCTATTCCAATGTCTGCCTTTTTAAGTGCAGGTGCATCATTTACTCCATCTCCTGTTACAGCAACGATCTCGCCTTCTTCTTTTAAAATAGAGACAACCCGCATCTTGTGTTTTGGTGTCATTCTTGCAAATATAACCTTTTCCCCTGAGAGTTTTCCCCTCAGTTCCTCGTCACTCATCTGATCAAATTCATGGCCTTCAATGACAACGGGGGTTCCAATCACAAGCCCTATTTCTCTTGCGATAGCAACTGCGGTTCTACTCCCGTCACCGGTTATCATGATTACCTTTATCCCTGCACCACTGCATTTTCTGATTGCTTCTGGTACCTCTGGCCTTGGTGGGTCTTCAAGACCAATCAATCCCACAAAGACCATGCCAGTTTCTATTTCCGAACGCATATCATGCATTTCCCCTATTTCCTTATATGCGAAAGAGAGGACTCTTAACCCCATATCCATCAAAGAATGGTAGGCTTCTATGGTATTTCTCCTGAGAGATTCATCGAGAGGGACCTTTCCTCCGTTGAGAAGCACGTGACTGCATAAAGGGAAAAGTCCCTCGGTAGCACCTTTTGTAAAAGCATACAATCCCCCCTTACCCTCCTTTTCTAAAGGCAACAAATCCCCCCTTGCCCCCCTTTGGTAAAGGGGGGAAGGGGGGATTATATTAATCGTAGTCATCCTTTTCCTCTCTGAATCAAAGGGTATCTCTTTTATCCTATCTGCACTGAAATCACCGATAGTTTCCCTTGCAACCTTCAGGAGCGCAACTTCAGTTGGGTCTCCTTTATATTGTCCATCGATAACACGTGTATTGTTACAGAGGTAGACTATTTTAAATAGTTCAAACACATTCTCTTTTCTTAAATCCTGAACATCAATTATTGTGTTGTTAGACCATATTTTTGTCACAGCCATTTTATTTTGTGTGAGTGTACCTGTCTTATCCGTGCATATCACAGTAACGGCACCAAGTGTTTCAACGGAGGTAAGGGTTTTCATCAATGCCTTTCTCCTTGCCATTCTCTGACTTCCCATGGCGAGAGAGAGTGTCATTGTTGGAAGCATGCCTTCTGGAATAAGCGCAACTGTTATGCCGATTGCGAAGATGAAGTTGTCCCAGAAACTCCTTCCAATTACAAAGCCTAAGGAAAAAAAGAATATACCTACCACTGCAGCTATTGTAGCTACAAGTCTTGTTGCCTTTACAATCTCCCTCTGGAGTGGACTGAGCCCTGCCTCAACAGCACTTGTCAGGTGTGCAATACGGCCAAACTCTGTTGTCATTCCCGTTGCAAAGGCAATCGCCTTGCCTGAACCACTTACCACTGTTGTTCCAGCAAAGACGATGTTAGGGCTCTCGATAAACTCTCCTTGAAACGGTTCGTGATTTCTTAACATAAGCTCAGACTCACCGGTGAGCGGTGCATTATTAACCTTCAGTTCAACGGTTTCTATGAGTCTTGAATCGGCAGGGATTTTATCACCCTCTGAAAGCATGATAATGTCACCTGGTACGACCTCTATCGCATGAATCTCTATTTCTTTTCCATCTCTCAGAACCTGCACATAAAAAGGCAATAGCCTCTTTAATGCCTTAAGCGCCTTTTCTGCACGGTATTCCTGTATGAATGTAAAGATTGCATTGATAAATATTACTGCTATTATTGCAATGCCGAGGGTGAGCATTCCCTCACCAGGGTGAAGGTATTCAGATAACAGAGAGAGTGCAGAGGCAATCCACAACAGGATAGCTAAAAAATGGGTAAATTGTGAGAGAAATTTCAGATAAAGAGGTCTTTTCCTGACCTCTTTTATCTCATTGAGACCATATTCTTGGAGTCGTCTGCGGGCATTTTCTTCAGAAAGTCCTTGTTCAGAAGAAACAAGGCTTTTTAATACCTCTTCCCTTGACAGATTCTGGATTTTCATATGAATCAAATCCCCCCTCACCCCCCTTTACTAAAGGGGGGCATGGGGGGATTACTTGATTGTTTTAATATTCCTTTGTGCATCTATTACAGAGTGTGGCCTTAAAATTATCAAATTGCTCGGGGTTTCTCTGAGTACATTCTCTACAGGATTACCACTCATGATGCTCCGGAAGAGGCTTCTCTCACTTGCTCCCATAATAATGAGGTCGTTCCTTTTCTGAGCAGCTTCTATTGTTATTGATCTTGCAATGCTCCCGTGGCCTATTCTTTTTTCATGTATTATCTTGTATCTGTCTAAGTATTTCATGAATTCCTCAACATCCTTTGGAATATGTTTCTCACGTTGGGCAGGTTTTAGTTGTATTTCACCATGGAAGAAACTTGTGATCGGTCTTGGGGAGTGGAAAAGGGTTACCGTAGAATCAAATATCTGTGCAAGTTTTGCAACGAAATATGCCCTTTCTTCAAGATTCGTCATGCGACCTTTGAAAGGGACAAGGATATTCTTGGGATGAGTTTTCCCCATGCGCACCACCCGCACCATTGCAACAGAACAAGGGAGTCTTACCATAAAATCCCGTGCTAGGGTTTTTACGAAGAAGCGTTTTGTTACATCTTCTCTCCTTGTTGCTACGAATACAATGTCTGTATGATCCTTTTTTACCATCGCCAGTATTTCTTGAAAGGGGTCACCATTTTCGGTAATGCTCTCCACTTCAATACCCTGACTATGAGCATCCACAAAAAGCCTTTCAAGGGCAGACTCTGCGTGTCTGAGTGTGTTCATGTCTATTCCATTTTCTGCAACAAAGATGAGGGAAAGACGTGCCTGACAGGATTTTGCGAGGGCTATTGCATATCGTGCTGCTATCTCTGAATTGGTAAACTCATTTACTGCAGCAAGGATTTTCTTATACATATGCTCAATGGATACTGCGCAGGGCATTTACGATATTAGCAGGGCCTGTATATGTATCCTTCTTTCCTCCCCTGTAGATTACACAGGTAGGTGTTGCATTGATTGTATCCCCCTGCAGGTAACTATTTAGAACGCTCAACGTAGGCTTTATATCAAATGGTTTGAACCTTATCCCTTTTTTCTTCAGAAAGGCCTCTAATTTTTCCTTTCCAGTTATATTGTTTTTTGCTGCTTCAAAGAGAAAAGCCCGGGCACGAAGTGCGTGAACAAAGTCGTTCTTCTCATATAAGATGTAAAGAAAATACTTTGCATAGAGGTTCGTATGAGGTGGGTGAATTGGTGTATCAATAAAGGTGGTGGTAATAACATTCCTTCTGACTAAATCTTTAATCATGTCCTCTAATTGAGGTTCGAGAGATCTGCATGGTCCGCAGAAATAGTCGGTATATAATCTTACCTTTATCTGACCATTACCAAAGGAAGGCATGAGAAAATCTTCTGCATACACAGGGGTAGTCGCTCCCTTAAACAAGAATGAGAAAAGGATAAATCCAATAGCTAAAGAAATAGTTATGAGTACCTTTTTCGTTCTTTCAAAGTTCAATAAAAAGAGCAATATGATAATCGCACCAAACGATATGCAGTAGTAACAATATACACTGGTCTTTATTTGAAACACTATCAGATATAACTCTGCTCCCATGCCGAGAGAAAGGAATAGTAAGAAGATTGTCCCCTTTTTAAAAAAATTTAAGCCCGTTAACATCCCCATATAGAAGATTCCCAGATATTTTAGGTCAATGCTGAAAAGAGAACCCTGCAGATACCTGCATGATTCCTCACAGATACTATATAAAATGACAATAGCAATGCCGATAAGAGACAGTACGATATTAATCCATCGCTTTTTATCCGTCGACATTCTCCTCCTCTTTTCAGGCTTCATACAAAATCTATTTTATAGTTTAGCAAAAATTGAAAATCTTAATTTCAAGAGTTTGGGCCTGTCTCTTTTTGCATTGACCCATCTT